>JAQBOS010000024.1 GCA_028287925.1 Mucilaginibacter sp.
AGTAACAAGCCTTATCAATAGAAAAGACCTATCTGTGAAGACAGGCTTTTAACACAAAACGCCTGAATCAATTAATTTCAGACGTTTTGTGATTTTATTATTAATACTGATTATTTTTCAGCGTTTCTCTTTGGCAATTTAAAATTAAGCGGTTCTTCGTGTTTTAATATTTTACCGGCTTCGCCGGTTAACCACAAATAATAATCGGATGGTTTACCTTCAAGATTACCAAAAGCAGTGTTTGGGTTAGCGCTTACCGGTGGATTGTCAGTAACCTTGAAGATAGCCGTACCTTCATTTACCTCATCAAACATAGCCACATACAACATGCTTGCTCCGGTTGATATGGCTGTTGATAACATTTGCCAGTAAAAACGCCCACCCATGCGTGGTATTGATGCTATTGGCTTTACGTCATCAGGAAACTCATAACGGCTTAGGTTATGCCAGCTAAATCCCGGATATACACACGGTACATAACTAAGATTGTTTTCCCTGCACCATTTTATATCCGCAATTAAATCATCCCTGTACCTGTTCATGTCATTATGTAGCAACGGCGAATAACGTTGTACGCTCCAGGGCAAAACAATGTCACATTGCCTGATCAATTCATGCAGGTAAGGGTCCGGATTACAATCAGCACTTAGGGTACGCCAGGCGTTAGGAACACCAATCATAACCGCACAGCCGCCATAAACCGGGTCATTTTTTAAAAAATCGATCAGCCTTTCCAAACCAATATTCCTGATATTGTACGGGCGGTCGGGAAAGCCGACACCCCAAATGGCAACAACAGGCTTTCCGTTAAAATGCAGGTAGGTTTGCGTACCTTCCTGGTTGGTCACTCTTAGCTGATCGACTAAATATTTCCAGTCTTCTATTATAGCAGAACAATCTTCCCCCGAAGCTGCCAGTCCTGACAGGTCATACATAACCGCAATCGCCCTTTTATATTTTGAGGCAGCTTCAAATGCGTTTTGCATAATCACTGAAGATCTGTTATTCTTTTTATCCTTACTTTTTGCGACATTAAAAAAGCGCTGCATAAATACACCGTCAACTCCATACTGCTGCATCCATTTAAAATGTAGATCAATGGTGCTTTTGTCTGCTGAGCTGAAAAAGCGTGCAGGTTGCCCATTAGCAAGTTTAAAAGGTGTTGGATATGTTTTTTCATATTCACTCACATCTGGCCACAAATCTATTCCTGAACGGTCTTCAGTCCCGTATGCATAACGCGAAGCATTGCTTCCATCCCCGGCCGCGCTGAACCATCCCTGGTAGCCTGCCATAATTAAGCCTTTATAAGTAGGGTAAAGGGTGTTTTTGCTGTGTTTTGTTTGTGCTATGCAGGTAAGCTTTAAGCATAAAATTGAAACTACGAGCAGTAAATAATTAATTATTTTCATTTTATAATTGGTAAATAAGCAGGTTTTTTATGGTTGATATTGTTAGCAGTTTTTATTCGCAGAGTTAAACGATGTTTTTTTAATTCGGGGTAGGATAAGGGTTAATTAGTTTACCTATCATAACTGCAAATAAATAAAGATGACTTAAAAAAGCATTAATTAATTCTTAATTCATAATGTGCCGGTTAAAATATATGATATAGAAATTCTAATGCTGACAGCATTAGTTATTGCTCACGGGCTATGAATTGGAGCCATTCCGATTTGAGAGAACGGGCGCTTAATAAATCATTTATCGCAGTGTTACTTATTTGTTACTTTCTCAATTTAAACTACTATGTGTCAATAGTTAATTCTATTCTGGCCATTGGGGCAAGGGACAAGGAATTTAGTGCCAGCCAATTTGATGGCACACACAGGGAAACCGCTTTTAGAACAGGAGAGGCCGATGAGCCTGGAAAACTATGCCGTGTCGGCTATAAACCGGTAGCTCGCAGGTATGACCTCCGGTAAGCGCAATGGCTGCGCTTGCTTCGGTGCAGAAGCATAAGCAATTTTTTTCAAAAAACACTGACACTAATTTGTCAGTACTTTTCGCATTTTTTAGGACACCAAGTAAGGCAAAAAGTGCGTTATTAATGCGGAAACAAGCTTTTTAGCAAGCCTGGGTGACCTTTCACTGTTTCACCCTGTACACTTCGTTCCACTGTGAACAGCAACGTAAAACTATACTATAATGCAGGTATAGTTTACAGTATTTTACCGCAATCACTGATTTTCAACAGGGAAAGAATGTTACAATAAAGACAGATGATATAGCAACAAACCGCTAACATCGGCTTGTTGCTATGCTGGTGTTTGACAATGTAGTATTCTATACCTTACTTAGGTACGCATTGATCAGCAAAATAAAGTGCCCTATTGTCCTCTCTGTATGCTTCAAAATTAAATTGATCAGCTGTTAATGTTTTTATATGCCAGTATTCCGTAATATGGAGGGTTTCGTTATGCACTTTAACCATTTGTGGATCTGATAGTTCCCAGGAATAGGTAACACTTGTATTTGAGTTTCCCGAAATGTAATTTTCAGATGCTGTTCCATTAGCCATAATTGTATAGAAGTACGAGGTGTTTGCCGGTATTGGATAATACTCATCATCGAATCTGCCATTTCCATTATCATCGCTGGCAGACTTTATAACCAGCCAGGTTTTTGCGGTGAGCAATGTTTTGGTATTTGGTTGTTGGGGGGCCGCATCGTTTTTTTTACTGCAGGAAGTAAAGCACAAAGCGAAAGCTATGGTGATAGCCAATTGGATTTTCATAAACTTTTTCATGATTCGTTTTTTATTTGATTTAACGCACTCTAAAAACACCCCCGGTTACCTGGATCTTTTTATCATATTTACTGCTGCCCGCTGTAAAATAAAAAGTACCTTCTACCCAATCGCCATCCCGTTTAGTGATCTCTACCTTACCGCTCTCTTTATCTAAGAGAATAACATCCCCATTTTTGTCGATAAGGCTTTTGTCATTCTGTATATACAGGTCCGCATTATATGATTTTCCGAGGGTTAATTTAAAGCCCTGGCGTATATTGTTCGTTATTCCGGGAATTCCGATATAATCCCCGGCTTCGGTATAACCCAACACCCTGTCATCCACCTTTAATGGCATCATAGATGTGGCCACCCAATCTTTGCCGTCTATTTTACACCGCATGTAGTAGCCGGTTGCCGACGTTGGGATTGAACCCGGGGTATGTTCTTTTCTGAGGGCCTGAATTCCGTCTGACATCTTTTTTGCATTACTTTTTTGCTGCCCATTGCAGGCAGATAATGCACAGATAAGCGCCAATAGTAAAAATGAAATTGGTTTCATAATGATGTGTTTTTATTTCCTGGTATGTTATTTACAGTTATATGTATATGTTTCAGTATAAGTGGAAGCGCCACCAACTTGTCCGGTCTGGTTTTGGATATTGCTCCTGGTTATAGGCAAGCCCTTGTCATTATAGGTATAGGTCATGGTTCTGCTATATATGTAGGTTGGTGATCCGATGTAGGTAGCATTAAGCGTAAAATCCATCGGATTATTTTGGCTGAGCGCCGTAAGGAGTGATTCCACATCGTAAACACCAATCCAGTCTGCTCCTAAAGCTAATTTCCAATAAGGCATATTTACATAAGGGTTGGGCTTATCGTCATAAGCAGATACCGTTATTGTGGTGGTACCGCGTACGCCCGTGATGTTTTCAATTACCATTTTTATAACATTGTTTTTATCGTTATAAAAAATATCCATTTTAACCCTGTCAGCACCGTTAAGTACATTCCGCTCCGCACCAAAAAGCTGGTTTTGCTTATCGAAATAAAGGCTATACTCATAATAAAGAACTGGAGAATTGACCTTATCCCCGGGCTTATAATCTTGCTCCTGTGTTACGAAAGTCTTCTCCGAAGCTGGCAGAAGCCCCGTTGTATTGCCATACTGCATGAGGGCCGTATACGGAAGGTACTGGCTTGATCTAACCGCACCAATTTCGAGGCTTACACCACTTACAGCGCCAGGTGATGAGTAGAATATAGTATCTCTAATGGAAGGATAATCCCTATCGGTGCTGGTAAAAAGTGCATAGCTTGTCATCTGGTTATTTTTATCATAATAATAAAAAGTTCTGCCCTGAAACGGTCCGTCATTGGCTGTATGATTTGTTATCATACAGCCGGTATTATTAATTTTAGGAGGAGGAGTTGATGGAACCCCACTTTTTTTGCACGCGACAAAGCTAACAGCTATGCCTATTGTTAAAATTATTATCTTTTTCATATAGATTATTTTAAAATGCTTCAAACAGGCTCCCGTTTGTATGTTGTTTGGCCTGTGGTTTTATCCCTGCTACCGAACACCCAGGAACCTGCTTACCTCATTGTAATCGTTCACATTAATATGGTTTTGATGGATGGAGCCCAGAAGTGTACCTGATACCACTATTATTTTATATTGGAGCGATTGAGTATCATAAGTACTAAGAGGGGGCGGGTTTACAGAATCTTTGGTAAGGTAAAAATGCAAACGTACTTTACCCACAAAGGTTTCATAAGCAAAGTTTTGGTTATAACCATTAAAGGCAGCAGTCGATGAAAATGGAAGGGGCTGCCATTGGGCAGTATTATAATCCGGGTTAGATTGAAAATACACCAATACCAGGCCCGAAATTAACAAGTTAGCTGTGATTAGTGAGTTATTATGGTCAAAGTATTTAGTAACATAATATGTAGTGCCTTTCCCTTCGGTACTAAACATATAATTCCCGCCATAGATCCAGTCGGCGGTTTTAACGGTAAAAATGTCCACCTTAACATTGGCATTCCCTGCAGGCCCCTGCGGTCCGGCCGGGCCTTGTAAATTTATTGGCACGCCCCATTCAGAAGCCGTTTTAGGGCCATATAACAGGTAGTTTGTTTTGTCAAGATAGTAATCGCCATTGTTACCCAGGCTGCTTGCAGGCAAACCCGCACCACTTAAAGTAGTGCTCCCTGCGATACCCGTTGTGCCCGCAGCCCCAGTAGCACCAACAGGTCCTTTTAATGAAAAGCCTGTACCCCAGCCTGCGGTAGTTTTTGGGCCATATAGTAAGCCGGTAGCCGTGTTGAGATAAAAATCGCCGGCGATGCCTTTGTCGGCTGCAGGAGCGGTATTGCCACTATAAATAACACTACCGGAAACACCATTTGCCCCGGCCGGCCCAGCGGGACCAACAGCTCCTGCAGTACCTTTATCGCCGGCATTACCCTGTGGGCCTATGGCCCCGTCTTTACCGCACTTAACTAATAAGAGTGATAGGCAAATGATTGATGATAGTAATAGATATCGTTGTGTTTTCATGATAAATGTTTTAGCGTTTATGATTTTTTTATTTTTATCCCCGCTATTGAATGGCCAGGAACCTGCTTACCTCGTTGTAATTGTTAACATTAATATGGTTTTGGCGGATGGAGCCCAGGAGTGTGCCTGAGACCAATAGCATTTTAAATTGGTGTGTAGGAACTTTATAAGTATCAAGGCTGGGAGGATATACAGATACTTTATTAAAGAAAAAATACAAACGTACGCTGCCTATTAAAGTTTGATAGGCATAGTTAGAGGCATATCCATCATATTCGTAAGTAAATGAAAATGGAAGAGGTTGCCAATTTACTAGGTTTAATGACGGGGTAGATTGAAAATATACCAATACCATGCCTGAAGACAATAAATCTGCCGTGATCAGCGAATTCTTATGATCAAAGTATTTAGCAAGGGCAGTTTCGGAAGCGCCATACTCAATTTCAAAATAATAAGCTGTGGAATAGATCCAGTCATCGGTTTTAACGGTAAAAACATCCACCTTAACGTTGGCATTTCCTTCAGGGCCCTGTGGCCCGGCCGGGCCTTGTAAATTTACAGGTACGCCCCATGAGGTACCTGTTTTAGGGCCATATAAGAGGTAGTTTGTTTTATCAAGATAATAATCACCTGTTTTACCCAAGCTGCCTGCAGGCAAGCCTGCACCGCTTAAAGTAGTGCTCCCTGCTGTACCCGTTGCGCCCGCGGGACCTGTTGCTCCAGTAGCGCCCGCAGCGCCTGTTGTTCCTGTAGCACCAGTTGCTCCTGTAGCACCAGCAGATCCCTTTAACGAAAAGCCTGTTCCCCAGCCGTTAGCAGTTTTTGGGCCATATAATAAGCCGTTAGCTGTGTTTAGATAAAAATCGCCAGCGATGCCTTTGTCGGCTGCAGGAGCGGTATTGCCACTATAAATAACACTACCGGCAACACCATTTGCCCCGGCCGGCCCGGCGGGGCCAACAGCTCCAGCCTGGCCTTTATCGCCGGCATTACCCTGAGGGCCTATGGCTCCGTTTTTACCGCACTTAACCAATAAGAGTGATAGGCAAATAATTGATAATAAGGATAAATAACGTTGTGTTTTCATAGTAAATGTTTTAATGTTTATGAATTTTGTTTGCGTCAATCCTGGAGGGGCAGGCGTATTTTGCCGGGGTTTAATAATTATTTTTCTTTCAGGCAATGCTCAAAAATGTAATTTCCAACTTTTCTGCCCTGCGCTTCGCCTTCCATAACGGCATTGCGAAAATGAAAGCCAACGTAGATCCTGGATAAAGAAACCTCTCTTGCTGCGTCTGAGAAATTATTAAAATTCCGGGTAACACCAGGTAAAGCATTACTGCTGGCAGAAAAACTTACGGCATCTGTATTAAAATAGCTTTTAAGCACCTCGGCAGCTGCTCCACCATCAATTGCATGGTTGGAAGGATAATCAGGTGCCGGTGGTGTTGGTGGGGCCAGTAAGTTCCAGGCAGCATCCCCGGTTGTATTTGGATTGCCATCCAAATCACCCAGCCTAATTGCTGTAATAGGTCTCCAGAATTTATAAAAGAACTTTCCGTCAAAAGCACTGATATTGGCATCTGCTTCAGCCATTTGAAGCAGAGCAAGCATTCGTGCGGCTTTCCAGCCATTAAGTTTCTTTTCCACAATAAGTGACCTGGCTATGCGGTTCCAGCTTAGCGGGATATTGTCAAGCCAGAATAACCCAATCTGTGTTTGATCGGCACTTCGGGCAGTGCAACCCATACAACCCATCGTTTTTATTTCGTTAAAGTCGGTTGTGTATTCCAGGCTATTGATGGAATACGGTGCCGCCGCCCTGAATTGCGATGCCGAAGCCAGGCTGAAGGGCTGTACTTTTCCCCAGCCCGGCAAGCTTACAAAACCATTAAAAGGCGGCATGTCAAAGGGGGGTGTAGCGCGATACTCTCCGGGTAAGGTGCCTGGTGTAAAAGGATACTGGGCTGTGGCTGCCCCATCATTTGCCCGTTTATCAATCATCGCTTTTGCCGCAGCTTTGCCCATTGCAATACCTTTTTCTTTTCCACTCCCGGCAGTTACACCGGCAAGGCAAATGGTAAGTAAACTATCATCCGTATTTTGCTGGGCAGGCAATAGTGAAACCAGCACATCATGGGCTGCCTGTGCAACTGCGGCATCAGGATCGGCATCTTTATCGGCGGCCCCGCTTAATGCATAGGTATCGTATTTCTGAACAATGTTATTTAAGGCATCATGCATAGCTAAATTAAGCATTGCATAAATCCTTGATTCAGACATCGGTGGGGCGCCTTTGATTTTGGCGACTGCTTGCATACCGGCTTCGTTCCATTTTAAAACCATTCCGGCGCTATAGTTTATTGTGGTATCTATAGGCTCTTCTTTATTTTTTTTGCAGGAAGCAATGCTAATTAATATAATAGCCATGCTAAACAGATAGGTAAAGGACTTTTTCATGGTGTTTTATTTTTATTGATGTACTGTAAAAATAACGTGGCAACATTAGCCAAATCAGGAAGTTGTTCATAACACCGGAAACCGCAAACAAACAATTGTTTTAGGATGTTTAACTGCATTTTATGATGATTGGCGTTGTCCGTCTACCGGATAATGCTGTATAGCGACACTTTTCAGGATGTTATACTTATACTTATAAATTGATTAACTTTAAATAAGCATGAATAAAAGCATTAAACAGGTTTATTGGAAGGCTTTACTTAAAAGGGTAATGCTGCATTTGCTGTTTTGGATTATGATAGTTACCTACTTTGCCTGGGGCTTCGGTTTTAATGTTAACTATAAGGCATCTTTTTTAAATGCGCTGTTTTATCTGCCAGGCCATATGTTTATTGTATATGTACTGCTTTATTTCCTGGTGCCGCGCTACCTGATCAAAAAAAAATACGTTTATTTTTTTACCGGGTTGTTTTTAACAGTAGCCTGTTGTACAGGTTACGCCATAGCTATGCAGCTTGCATTAACCCCTAATGACCGTTTCAGGGGTTTTACTATGACAACCGGCAGGGCTATTCTACCTTTCTTTCATGTAGGCGGCATTGCCATTTCCATCAAACTGCTAAGCTATTGGTACCAGCAAAAGCAACAGACATTAGAGGCTCAGCAACAGCGAACATTAGCGGAACTGGAATTATTAAAATCGCAGCTACACCCGCATTTTTTATTTAATACTTTAAATAATCTTTATAGCTATACGCTGGAACAATCACCCAAAGCGCCCGAAATAGTGCTCAAACTTTCCGCATTGCTACGCTTTATGATCTACGAAAGTAACGCCCCTTATATTGCGTTAAGCCAGGAGATCGCATTGCTTCAGCATTATATTGCTTTAGAGCAGCTCCGTTATGGCGACAGGCTGGATATTTCTCTTGTTATCAGTGGAGACACCAACCAATACCAGGTCGTCCCTTTATTATTGCTGCCGTTTTTGGAGAATGCATTTAAACATGGTACCAGTATGCAGATCGATCAATGCTGGATCAGCCTGGATTTATCGGTAATAGGTGATACCATGAATTTTAAGCTGGTGAATAGTATGGATAAAGAACAAACTTTTAAAAACAATAAAACCGGGGGTGTTGGTTTGAATAATGTTAAACGAAGGCTTGATCTGCTGTATAGCGGGCAATACCATTTTGAAACACTGATGCAGGATGAGGTTTATATTGTGAATCTTGAAATAAAACTAAATGAGCTATTGCCCAGACAAGACAGGAATGAACTACTGATAAAAACCGAATATGTATGAAATGGAAATGCCTGATAGTGGACGATGAACCTCCGGCCATAAAGATCATTAAAAAATATGCGGAAATGGTTGAGCAGATAGAGATAATAGGAACCTGTTCAAACGCACTACAGGCATTGGAGTTTATGAAAGCGACCAGGATAGACTTGCTGTTCCTGGATATCCAGATGCCTAAATTATCAGGCATCAGCTTTCTCAAAACCCTGCAGTATCCGCCTAAAGTTATTTTTACCACCGCATATAAAGAATTTGCAACCGACGCTTTCGATTTAGATGCCGTCGATTACTTATTAAAACCGATCTCGTTTGAACGCTTTTTAAAATCAATTAATAAAGTAACCAGTTCCGCTTATCCTCCCGATCCTGCATTCACTCCTGCGGCACAAGGGTTTCTCTATTTTCGTTCGGAACGAAAAATGGTCAAGATCTTTTTAGAAGATATGCTGTATGTAGAAAGCTGTAAAGATTATATTAAAATTTTCAGGAGGGAATTGCCTCCTTTACATGTTAAACAATCAATTACAACTTTAGAGGCAATGTTGCCTGCAAATTTATTTGTCCGGATCCATCGATCTTTTATTGTTTCTTTAAACAAAATAACAGCATATACTAATCACGATATAGAAATAGGCACTATTGAATTACCCATCGGAAGACAATATGCAGGATCGGTAAAAAAAGTTTCCATTAGCAGCTATCTCGCTACTAGATAAACATGTTTAGCAAGTGAAATATTTTTCAATCTCATTCACCGCATTTTCAAGTCCGTTTTCGTTTCTGATTTGGTGGCCGATAATTGTTACACAAGTCCTTATTTCAGATGATTGAACTTTTGTTAATGCGGAAATTAGCTTCTCGGCACTGAGCTTTTTTACAGGGATATGAACGCCCAATTTCATCCGTTCTATTATTTTACCCCAGGTTGGTTGATCGGTGTAAAATGAAATAATAATTACTGGTAGATTGTTTCGCAACATGGCAGCCAGCGTACCAGCGCCGCCATGAAAGATCCCTGCTTTACATTTTGGTAAAACAGCCCCATGGTTTACATATTTTGTTACGAAAAGGTTTTCATGTTCGGGTAAGTTTTTAAAGATTGACCACCCTGTACAAAATATGATCCGTTCGCTAGTTTTGTTTAGAATCGCATTTAAGATGCTGATAAACTTTTCCGTGTTGCCAATGCCATTACTGCCAAAGCCCATGTATATAGGCTTATCACCTTGCTGTAACCAATCATTTAATTCGATTGGACTTTCATACTGAAAGCGACCTGCTCTTTTATTTTCAGGAACAGTTAAAAAGCCGGTTATTTTATGGTTATCATCCCAATCCTTAGGCTGGGGGATCAGGCTTGGGCTTAAGCAATATAAGTCCAGCGGCTTTTGTTTACCAATATAGTCTATAAGGTTTTCCTTTAAAACAGGCAGGCCTAATTCTTGTCTGAATTCATTGGTTTCTCTCTTTACAAATTTCCAGAAAAAAATATGTGCCAGCTTATAGGTCAGTTTATTATACCAGGGAAAATTCAGGAGATCAAAGTCGCCCAATGGAAATTCAGTTGTAGGGACAACCGGCGGCATAAAATAGGTTAGCGCAATTCTCTTATTTTGCTTTTCCGCAATCGCATATGTAATTGGCAGTGTTGCAGCATTTGCTATAATAAAATCTATTTTGTTGATTCCTTCAATATAGCTTTTGCGCAAAGGAACCCTTATTTCATGAAGTACTTTAAAAAAATACTTCATCAGCTTAATGGTGTTCTCGGTTTGTAATACGCTTTGCCCTTCGGGTGAATTCATCATTTCTTCCGCGTTCCCATGCAATGGATGGAAGGCAATGCCAAAACTCTCAACTAATTCCTTAAAGTTTTCGGGTGCTGCTATGGTTACCTGGTGGCCTTTGTCAATAAGGCCTAATGCCAAAGCAATATATGGCTGTAAATCGCCCCGTGTTCCGTAAGTAAAAATTCCTATGTTCAATTGTGACCTGTTTATTCACAAAGGAACTGATTTAAAAAAGCACTTCTTTTAGCAATTGCTAAAAAATCAACTTTTGCTTTTTCTGATCCTGCTAAGGGTAACCTGGTTCATTCCAAGATAAGAGGCTATATATCCTAAAGAAACTTTTTGCAAAAGATCCGGATAAGCTTTTATAAAGTCCCGGTAACGTTGTTTGGCAGTTAAAAATTGTATAGCGTCAATTTTTTGTTGTAATGCAAGGATAGTTTGTATCGCAATTAATCTGCCTAACCGTTCAATTTCATGGTATTTATCATATAGTTCCTGAAGATCATAAAAACTGATGGAGATAACAGTTGTATCCTCTAATAATTCAACAGAATGCATTCCTGTTTTAGTAGGAAAGTGTCTTACCACCGGGCCTATAACACTGTTTTCTAAACCAAACCAATCGGTAATTTCCTTTCCATCCTTAAAATAATAGGCCCGGGCTAATCCCTTTTCAATAAAAAACAAATGCTCGCATCTTGATAATTCTTTAATGAGGATCTGGTTTTTATTATACTTAGCTTTTTTTAATTTACTAATTATTGCTGATTGTGCGTTATCTGAAAGCGGGGTAACATTATTGAGGTAATTTAAAAATTGTATCATTTATTGTATCCGTTCATTTAAATAAATCTACAACAAATACCTGGTTCGGAATTGGACAGATTATGTTGCTATCTGCAATTGATGTATCCTGGTAGATGAGATTATATAACGATTTTAAAAGTCTTTATGAAAAGTTGAGCTAATGGCCGTGCTTCGCTAAGCCAAAATGGAATCTTCAGGTCTCTGACAAAAGAAAATTTGAATTTGTTAATAACTTATTTATTTGTTTTAAACTTTTTGGGAATTATTTACGTTTAAGTTTTTATCTTTACAGACCAATTTATAAACCAAAGTAATAGTTATTTTATGTTAATAATAGTTGCATTGCTTTTTCTGGCAAATGTATTAGTTGTGCTATTGAAATTTCAAAAAAGGAAAGAATACTAATTCCTGATAGTTTTCAGTATTGAGAATATTTAAGAGACCAAAAAAGGTTTCTTTATAGCATATCAATAAGATTACCTAACTAATTTAAGTATTAGTTAATAGCTTAGTCTTACCTCATTTGTATTGCCAGCCTGGCAATAACTCTGTAATCCCCTTCAAAAAAATCAGTAAGTGTATAATAAACATGATTAAACCAACCTGGCTATCAGTTGGGTCTTGATTTTTATTGTTTAATGTATTTTTTAAGAAATTTTATTAATTATCAAGATTATTTGTTACTTTGCGTGTAATTAGTCTTGGAGTTATATAAAAACTATGTTAAAAACAAGTTAAAATATTTTTATTCACTATATTTTACTTATTTTATTGAGATTTTCAAAGGAAATTTCCATATTAACCCAAACTTATTTGATAAAAACAAAATTTTTAACGATTTTTTGTTAAAAGTATTCAGATTTGGTATGTTAAGTATGAATAAACATACTAACCACAGAGTAAATAGTATTAGATTTCTTTAATTTGTTTTTTGACAATTATATCATTAAATGGTTAATCGCTACAGTACATTTATAAAGGCAATCAATCTTACCACCGATTATTTTATACTCAATATTAGTATGGTGGTACCCTACTACCTGGGAAATAGTATACATTTTATAACAGTAAACAATGAAAAGTATATACAAATAGTTTTGATTTTTAACCTTACATGGCTTTTGTCGGCTAATATAATTGGGTTGTATGAAAATATTTTGGCGGAGGATTCGATAAGTACATTTCGCAATGTTCTAAAAACGCATCTTTTATTCATTGCTTTATTATGCGGCATAAATATTATGGTGGGTGCCAATGCATATTTTATTACACGCGGGTACGTATTTTACTCTTCCATTTTATTTGGCTTTTTACTTTGGTCATGGAAGCTTATTTTTTTAAGTATCCGTAAAAATAAACGGACTACCTTATTCAATTCCAGGAATGTGATAATTATAGGATACGGTAATACTGGTATTGATCTCCATAATTTTTTTAATCAGAATAAAGACCGCGGATATAAATTATTGGGTTTTTTTGATGATAATCCTGAACGGATCACAGATAAAGAAAAGTACCTGGGGCATACAATGGATTGCATTAATTATGTATTAAACAATAAAACTGACGAAATCTTTTTTACACTCCCGGTTACAGAAACCATTAAAATTCAGCAATTATTAATTGATGCAGATAAAAACCTTATTCGTTTAAGGTTTGTACCACCATACTATGAATACGGTATGAAGCAGTTAACGGTACAAAGCTTTGGCCATATTCCGGTGATATCTGTAAGACCTGAACCACTGGAAAATGTACTTAACCGTTTTTTTAAAAGAGCATTTGATATAGGATTTTCGTTATTTGTTTTAATTTTTATTTTTAGCTGGTTCTTTCCCATAATAGCCCTTTTAATAAAAGCGAGTTCAAAAGGCCCGGTGCTTTTTAAACAGTTAAGGTCAGGGCGGGATAACAGGACTTTTATTTGCTACAAATTCAGAAGCATGAAAGTAAATGATGAATCGGATGAAAAGCAAGCGTCACAAGCAGACCACCGTATAACCAAGATTGGCGCCTTTATGCGGCGGACCAGTATTGATGAACTACCCCAATTTTTTAATGTTTTAATTGGAAACATGTCTGTTGTAGGCCCAAGACCGCACATGGTAAAACATACTAACCAATATGCACAATTAATTGACAGGTATATGGTGCGGCATTTTTTAAAGCCAGGTATTACAGGCTGGGCGCAGGTGCAAGGGTATAGGGGAGAAACACGAACTACTGAAGCTATGCTGCAACGGATAGAAGCAGATGTATGGTACCTGGAAAATTGGTCTTTTCTGCTTGATCTCAAAATAATTTTCTTAACTGTCTGGAATATTAGCAAAGGAGAGAAGAATGCGTATTGAAACCGGGGCTGAAAAGCCGGGGCTTTATTTTACAAATACGAGAAGTAAAACGCATCTCCTGTGGCGTGTAGAAACCCTGAGGCTTTATTATTCAAAATCGAAACATGCATTCTTGTTTTTTGCAAATTTTTTTAACTTTTATCGTTATAATTGCATTATTAATAATATATTTACCTTGTAAAGATTAAATAAGCAATTTATAGCGCAAATTTCTGCGAAATGATAAATTTAATAACAGGTTTTATTATTAAGTGCTGAAACTATAAAATGGCTTTCAAAGAATTATATATAAAATTATTAATCACCGGCATGTTAAACTGAAATTAAAAAACTTATAGCCTTCATGATAAAATACGCCTTTGAAAAACTATTTATACTATGTGTGCTTATAATTTTCTTTTCGGCATGCGGCAATGAAAAAAAACTTGTTTATTTTCAAAAGGGAAATAACCTGCAGGACAGCATATCTATTGCGGAAGCTTATATTCCCAAAATACAGGCCGGCGACATATTATCAATTTATGTAAGCTCAATAACTCCTGAAGCGAGCATTTACTTTAATCCATATAGCAGCGGAGGGGGCAGCACCAGCTCAGGTGGCTCAGGTAACGGAAACTCATCAACTGGGACTAGTCAACCTTCAGTGCCCGGCTACCTTGTTGATCGGTCGGGCAAAATTGAGGTACCGGTGATTGGCGTGGTCAAAACAGGCGGACTCACCACTTCGCAATTAGCCGACACATTAAAGGTGCTGTTAAAGCCTTATTTAACTAATCCAATTGTTTCAGTTAGATTTTTAAACTTTAAAATATTGGTTTTAGGTGAAGTTGCCCGACCGGATGTATATAATATACCCAATGAAATGATTTCACTTACCGATGCGATAGGGATGGCTGGTGATTTAACCGTTACCGGAAGAAGGGACAGCATTCAAATCATCAGAGAGGTTAATGGTAAAAAAGAATTTGGCTACGTTAATTTAGGTGATAGAGCGCTTTTTAGTTCCCCCTATTACTATCTGCATGCCCATGATATTGTTTACGTTAAACCTTCTAAATATAAGGCGCAGCGTAACGATAGGTTTCTTACTTATATTCCTGTAGGAATAAGTTTGTTGTCTCTAATAATTCTTATAACCAGGAAGTAACACAAGCGGGATTAACATGAATCAAAATAACGAATTATTTGGACAGGGGAGCGGACGCGAGATCAACATAAGAGAATTTTTACACAAATATATCCGCAACTGGAAATGGTTTGTTTTAAGTGTTGCTGTTTTTTTATCATTAGGCTATGTATACATCCGGGCGCAAATTCCTCAATATGTTGTGCATACTGATATTTTAATAAAAGACGATAAAAGCACCTCAAACAATGATAAAGACTTGCTCCAGCAGCTAAACCTGAACTCCTCCGCTAAAGTAATTGATAATGAGATCCAGATCCTCAAATCAAATACATTAATGGAAAAAGTAATAAGTTCATTAGGTATTCAAACATCCTATTACATCCAAAATAATTTATCGAAAATAGTTTTGTACAACAATCTTGGCTTTAAAGTAGATCTTTTAAAAGAGAACATAAACAGCTATATAAAGCCATGGCCGCTTAAAATACTCAATAATAGCGAGGCGGAATTTAACGGGAAAACTATCCCTATAAATAGTCCTGTCCAAACGGAAGCCGGCCTGCTTATCATCACTGCAAGAAACGCTAAAGCTGATAATACTTTGTTCCAGGTTAATTTTAATTCTGTTGAAAATGTTGCGCAATCATACATTAACAGTTTGAAAATTGATCCGGCAACAAAAGAAGCTACGGTTTTGACGATCTCAATGGAAGATGCGAATGTAGAACGGGGCAAAGATATCCTCAACAAGTTAGTTGAAGTATATAACCAGGCGGGTATTGAGGATAAAAATATTACTACAGCAAACCAGCTTACATTTCTTAAAGGAAGGATAGATACGCTTGCCGTTGAGCTTAATTCGGTAGAAAAAAACGTACAGGTTTATAAATCAGCTAACAAAATAACGGATATAAGTGCTGAAGCAACCGCTTTTTTAGCTGCGGTACAAGCTAACGATGCTGCAATTAGTGAGTTAAAAATTCAAATGGGCACATTAAATAACCTGGAAAGCTATTTAAACAGTCCTGATAACGGATCGGCTAAAGTACCGGCTATGCTTGGCGTAAGTGACCCAACTATGCTTGCTTTGGTACAGCAATTAGGCGATGCCCAGATTAAAAAACAAACCCTGTTAAAATCGGTACCGGAATCTAACCCGCTTATCAGTTCAATTACTGATAATATAAAAGTATTAAAACAAACTACTTCCCAAACCCTGCAAAACTTAAAATCAGGGTTAGCAAATACACTACATCAGTTATCAATGCAAAGTAATGCAAACGATGCTATAATAAGGAATGTACCTTTAAAAGAACGCGGGTTGGTTGATGTAATGCGTGAGCAATCAATAAAAAATAACCTGTTTACCTACTTGCTTCAAAAACGCGAGGAGACAGCTTTATCACTGGCGTCTACAACTGCTGATAGCCGGACCATTAATAAAGCCCGGGGTAGTTATATCCCAATTAAGCCTGTTAAAACAACCCTATATTTAACTTTCTTGTTGTTAGGGTTATTTTTACCTTTTTCAGTAATTGCAGGTAAAGAGGCTTTAAATGTAAGGGTCAGAAAACGTGCCGATATTAAAAAGTACACAAATACGCCGATATTGGCTGATATTTCGGTAGCGCCTGACGATTCAGACCCACTTATAGTAGTAGCTAAACCGCGTTCCATGCTCGCAGAGCAAATCAGGGCTTTGCGCTCAAATCTTCAGTACATAGCCCCTGAACCTGAGCAAAAAGTATTCTTGTTCACCTCATCTGTAAGTGGCGAAGGAAAATCATTTATTTCATTAAATTTAGGGGCAAGCCTGGCATCAACCGGAAAAAAAGTAATAATTCTTGAGCTGGATTTGCGCAAGCCGAAGCTCAACACGGCATTGAAAATAGATAACAAAATAGGAATTTCAAATTATTTGATAGGTAAAGCCGACTATAGTAGCATCATAAAAACAATACCGCAACAGGAAAATTATTCCATTATCACCAGCGGCCCAACCCCTCCAAACCCGGCTGAACTATTATTGAACGGGCGTATTGAAGTTTTGATTGCTGAGTTAAAAAAAGAATATGATTATGTTTTGCTTGATGCGCCGCCTGTAGGCCTGGTAACTGACGCTCATATTTTAGCAAAGTGGGTCAATGTTACATTTTACATTGTAAGATATAACTACACCCTCAAAAGCCAGGTTCAGTTAATTGATGAATTGAAGCAAATGGATGTGTTTAAAAAACTGAATATAATTTTTAACGCTGTTGATCCAGACACTGGGGGCTATGGTTACGGCTATGGCTACGGTTATGGCTATGGCTATGGATACGGCTATTATTCGGATGATAAACCTAAAAAAGGTTTTTTGCAAAGGCTATATAAAAAGAAATGATGTTGACGGCCCCGTAATATAATAAAAATCACTACCCTATGAGCGAACTAACCCATAGTTTGAAAAATAAAGCCCCAAAATATGCGAAGGCAATTGAGTGGGTTAAACTTATTTCTATTACTGGTGGGGCGCAAATTGTTGTTCAATTTATTGGCTTGCTAAGTGGAATCTTAATCATCAGGCTATTACCTACAAAAGAATACGCTTTATATACGTTAGCCAATACAATGCTGGGTACCATGACAGTTCTGGCCGATGGCGGGATCTCTACTGGGGTAATGGCGCAAGGCGGTAAAGTTTGGCAGGACCGTCAGAAACTTGGGGTGGTGCTTAACTCAGGGTTAGAGCTAAGGAGAAAATTTGGTATAGTAAGCCTGTTAGTTTCGATGCCGATTTTATTTTATTTATTAGTCCATCACGGCGCAAGTATATTATTTTCTGTATTGATAATACTCTCAATGATCCCTGCATTTTTTGCGGCATTATCAGATAGTTTACTTGAAATAGCCTCAAAACTGCACCAGGATATAAAACGGCTGCAAAAAAACCAGGTTGCCACTGGTATTGGCCGGTTTATATTGATAACGGGTTCATTGCTATTGTTTCCATGGACATTCATTGCAATATTAGGAAATGGCATCCCCCGTATTTGGGCGAATTTTCAACTTAGAAAGATGTCTGCTAAATATGCGGATCCGGCCCGGGAGAGTGACCCGGTAGTTAAGAAGGAAATACTTTCTATTGTGAAACGTACATTACCCGGAGCTATTTACTTCTGCGTTTCGGGCCAAATCACTATTTGGCTGATTTCCATCTTTGGTTCAACTGTGGCAATAGCGCATATTGGCGCTTTGGGGCGTTTAACAACTATATTAACGGTAGTTACCACATTGTTTACTACATTGATTGTGCCGCGTTTTGCACGTTTAAAGCAAGACCGAAAAATTCTGCTTCCCAGGTTTATGCAAATTCAGGCCGCCCTTATTTTTATTTCAATTATTATAGTTGGAATAGTAATGATCTTTCCTAAAGAAGTATTGTGGATCTTGGGCAGTGGGTATGGTAGCTTAAAAACAGAAGTTCTGATGATCACCATTTCAAGTTGCCTGGCGATGCTGGCGGGAATTACTTATACTATTGTGGTTTCACGGGGATGGGTATTAAAACCCTCCATCAATATTACAATAAATGTTCTGTTTCAATTGGTGCTTATTTTTACGATGGACCTTTCAAAAACTAAAAATGTCCTGATGTTTTCAATTGTTGATTTTTTAGTGGGCTACATTATTATATTAATTTATTTTTTCTATCAAATCTATATCGCTAAAACTAAACTTACAGAATGAAGCAAACTTATTCAGCCCTGCTGGTTCATAAAATCCGGGGGGCGAAGATGTTTTTAAGAATTAAATATTTTAGGTTTTTAGGTATGCATATATCTGATGGCGCAAACCTTGGCAAAGTAGAATGTGCCTGGCCTAATAAGGTAACTTTAGGAAAGAAATGCGAAATAGAAGACAGCGTGGTCTTTAAAATTACTCAGCCTTTTTCAGAAAGTAATTACATAACCATAGGAGAGCGAGTTTTTGTAGGTTACGGCTGTGAATTTAATTGCAGCACCAGGATAATAATTGGGAATGATTGTTTAATTGCAAGTAATACAACTTTTGTTGATACAGGCCATGAGACTAGCAATCATTTATTAATAAATAAACAACCATGTGTATTTGAGGAAATTTTAATAGAAGACGACGTGTGGATAGGAACGCATTGTGTTATTCTTAAAGGAGTAACCATTGGGAGGGGAAGTGTAATTGGGGCGGGCTCAGTTGTTAATAAATCAATACCGGCATATCAGATCTGGGCAGGTTGCCCGGCACGTTTTATAAGGAATAGATAATTTAACTGATGGCAATTGTAATATGTACACTTTTTGAAAAGGACTACCATTTTGGGCTGGCAGCGTTAGTTAATTCTGCTTACAAAAATGGTTATCGCGGAGAAATTTATGTAGGCTATAAAGGAGCGGTACCCCCATGGGCTTCTGTAAAAGAAAACCCGGAATTAGGTTGGGTTGGTGCAACTACTTTTGAACTAAACCAGGAAATTACTTTACATTTTCTGCCCATTGATACTGAATTTCATTTGGCCAACTATAAGCCAACATTCATGCTGTTTCTTTTCGAAAAAATAAACAGGGATATCGGTGGCGTTATTTATTTTGATCCGGATATTGTAATTAAATGTAAATGGACATTCTATGAAACGTGGATGAGCTATGGGGTTTCATTAGTACACGAAATCATAAGTAATGATATGCCTTCATCTCACCCTATTAGGAAAGGATGGGAGCAGGTAGTGTTCAAAAGCAACAGAAAGATTACCCATAATATTGGCTCGTATATTAATAGCGGATTTTGTGCTGTACTAAGGAAAAACATTGAATTCGTCAACGTTTGGAAAGATATTATAAAGGTCGCATCAGAACATTACGCGCTTAATGTAAATCAATTTGCACATTCAAAAGATAGATCCAATTTGTTTTTTGCACATGACCAGGATGCGTTAAACATTGCTGCAATGTGCTGCGAATCTCCTATCAGCGAAATGGGCCCGGAAGGGATGGACTTTATAGGCGGCGGTTTTACCATGTCGCATGCAATTGGGACGCCAAAGCCGTGGCAAAAAAATTACATGACCTCCGCATTTAGGGGAAATGCTCCCGGTATTGCAGATCGTGAATTTTGGCTTAATGTGAAATCTCCTGTTAACTGTTATGGGGATGGCTATATTAAATTAAAACAATTGTCAATCAAAACTGCGGCACTAATTGGCCGGTTTTATAAAAGGAATTAATATCACAACTATTTTGAGACGCGTCAAATATATATTGTCGGAATTTAAAATTTGGTTTTGCAATTTTATAATTGCCTATATCCCTTTTCATTTTTTAAGACTGGCATATTATAAAAGTATAATGAATTTCAAAATAGGAAAAGGCTCCAGTATTCATTTGGGTTGTCATTTTAATTCACCGGGATTATTTTCCATTAGAGAAAATAGTACAATTAACCAGTTTTGCCATATAGATAACAGGGGCGGGATAGAAATTGGCAGTAATGTATCAATCTCTCCCAAAGTGAGTTTAATTACGGCAAGTCATGATTTAAATGATGAGGGCGCCAGGGGATTAGTCGGTGCGATAATTATTGAAGATTACGTATTTATTGGGTACAATGCTTTGGTTTTGAAAAGCTGTACATTAAAAATGGGCTCAGTATTGGGGGCAATGTCCTTATTAACTTCGTCAACAGAACCCTATGGGATTTATTTTGGCGCCCCGGCAACTTTAAAAAAAATCAGAAATAAAGACATAAATTATTCAGGTAGCTACAAAAGGCTTTTTCACTAAGAAGGATGAAGTACATAATACAACAAAGTTTTTTCTTGCTCCGGATCAGGTATTACAATGGTTTCATTGGGTTTTTAAGAAGGCTTTTTTTTTCGGTTCAGGGTATGGAAATTGGGTCGGGTACTATTCTGCCAAAACTATTTGTTACCTGGCCTCATCAGGTTGCACTTGGCGAAAAATGTTCTTTAGAACCGAATATATCATTCAAATATGACGGCGTTTGGAAAAAGGAGCTTTCTATCAGGATTGGGAACAATGTTTTTATAGGGGCGGGGTGCGAGTTTAACATCCGTAAAGGCATTATGGTTGGTGATAATTCATTAATTGCATCCGGGTGCAAATTCATAGATCATGACCATGGAATTTTGCCAGATAAACTTTTTAGGGACCAGGCAGGCCTGGAAATGGCCATTGAAATTGGTGAGGACGTTTGGCTGGGTTGTAATGTAATTGTATTAAAAGGGGTTAAAATTGGAGCAGGTGCACTAGTTGCGGCTGGGGCGGTTGTAACTAAATCGGTCCCGTCATATGAAATTTGGGCCGGCGTACCAGCAAAGAAAATAGGAGAGCGAAAATGAAGATCTTATTTATATGTACCTCCCTTGAACCCGGTAAAGACGGAGTTGGTGATTATTCACGCTGCCTTGCCTCTGAACTAGTAAGGCTGGGGCATATTGTATCTGTATTAGCTATTAATGATAAACATATTTTAAATAAATTTATTGGAAGCCAGGAGGCCGGCGGCATTGAGCTGCCTGTATTACGACTGCCTTCTGCATGGACAGTTAAAGACAGGATAAACAGTGCAAAACAATTAATAGAAGATTTTGATCCGGATTGGTTAAGCCTTCAATTTGTGATATTTGGGTATCATCCAAAGGGTTTACCTTTTGGCCTTGGCAACCAATTATCAAGTTTGGGAAAAGGCAGGCGCCGGCACATTATGTTTCATGAGATATGGGCAGGTATAACTAAGCTATCTCCATTAAAGCACAAAATTTACGGTTTTTTACAAAGAAAAATAATTAAATCTATCGTAACGGCCTTAAAACCATCTGTTATTACTACAAGCAATGGTTTATATAAAATGATATTGGATGACAATAATATTAAGGCAGATATTCTGCCCTTATTTAGTAACATCCCATTAGCAAAAAAGAATAGCAGTTTTTTAAGTGAGATAAACGAACTGTTGCAAACAGATGGTAAAAACGATAAAGAATACAGGGTTATCGGGATTTTTGGAAGCCTGTACCCGCAGGCTAAATTAGAGGAAGCATTAAACTCCCAATTAAATTTAGCTGCACAAAAGGGTTCAAACTTGCTATTCTTGTCTTTTGGTAGAATTGGTGAAGATGGGAAAAAGGAGTTTAACAGGCTAAAGGAATTATTCAGCGATAAAATATCTTTTTTTCAACTTGGGGAGCAATCACCTGAAAATGTATCCCAACTTTTTCAAATAATGGATTTAGGTATTTCCTGCACACCGAAAGAGCATATTGGCAAAAGCGGTGTATATGCGGCAATGCGATATCATAGCCTGGAGGTACTTATTCCGGGAAGTGATTATATTCCTGAATATGATGCCGATATAAAAAAGTATAATGAGGACTTCTTATTCATTAGAGAACCATATAAGTGGGGAGTGAACTACATAGCCAAATCATTTTTAAGTTTAATAAATGCTTATGATACTAACAGTAAATGAAATAGTTAATCTTCAGGCTGAAAATATTTATGAGTGGCACACAAATAAACATTTCACTGAAGAAAAATTGCCAATAAAATTCATTGTTGAAAATAATTATTGGAATTATCAATTATGGCACGAAGAGGATATTGCGAGAATAAAAGATATCGATCCTGTGCGAATGGTAGAAGCTAAAAGAAATATTGATCATTATAATCAGCAGAGAAATAATTCTATGGAAAGCATTGATGAATGGATCCTTACCTGGTTAAAAACTAACAATGTTTTAATGGCTGAAAAACTTCATTCCGAAACCCCCGGAATGATGATTGACAGGCTATCAATTATGGCCTTAAAAAAATACCATATGCTTGAAGAGGCAGTGAGGCCAAGCGCAACCGAGGCTCACAGATTTAATTGTAAAGAAAAGGTTGCTATACTGGAGCAGCAGATAAAAGACCTGTCTGTTTGCTTAACGGATGTTTTGCATCAATTGGAAAAAGGAACATTAGGGTTTAAGGTTTACCGGCAGTTGAAGATGTACAATGACCCAAGTTTAAACCCGCAGTTATATAATAAGAAGTAAAAATAACAAGACTAAGATTTATGAACTGATAACCAGGATTTTATTATGACAAAAGCCCCAACTATTAAGTCACCGCGAGTGATTACAGGATTCGACGGAGTTATTCTGGATGGACTGAGGATATTAGCTGCTTTAATGGTTTTTGTTTTTCACATTCTTTATCTTTGGTTTCATCCTTTAACTGTTTTATATAAAATAGATGATTTAGCACATTTGGCAGTCATTATATTTTTTGTATTGTCCGGGTATGTAATTGCTTACACTACAACAGAAACCAATCGCGGAGGCATGCAGTATATGCAAGCCCGCTTCAGTAAATTAAGTTCAGTAGTATTGCCTGCTTTACTCATTACAGCAATTTGTGAAATAATTGTTAGTAATATTAATCCCGAAATGCATTCGTATTTTTCAAGGGGCAACCCTTTGCTCAGGTATATTATATCAGGGTTGTTTCTTAATGAAATTTGGTTTTTTTCGGCTGCGCCGGCAATGAATGGCCCCCTTTGGTCATTAAGTTTTGAATTTTGGTACTATGTAATTTTTGGTCTTTGGTTTTATCGTAAAACTGGGTGGCGCTCTTACCTGCTACCTGTATTGGCCTGTTTAGTTGCAGGCCCAAAAATACTTTTAATGATGCCTATTTGGCTAACCGGTTATTTTGCATATCGTATCCGTGGCCCCAAACTTAGCTCATTGTTTTCATGGTTGCTGGTTCTGCTTAGTTTTACCATAGTATTCCTGGTTGTTAAATATATTTCTCCACTTCCATTCAAAATCGGAAAGCCGCCATTATACTTTGCCAGCCAGTTTATAAGCGATTGGATAGTCGGTTTCTTTATTGGTTTGGCTCTTTGGTTGATACCCGCAAGCCGTGTGGTTTTTAAACAATCAAAACAGCTTAGAACTATTGCGAACCTTACTTTTCCTTTATATGTATTACATAATCCCCTGTTGATTTTATGGAGTGTGGCCTTTCATAATAAATTCACTAAAGTTGCAGACTTGTGGCTGCCGTTCTCAGTGGTATTGACCGTATCGGTTATTCTCGGAATTGCTTTGGAAAAACAACGCTATTTGTGGGTTAATTTATTTAAGTATCTGTCTCAATTCTATATAAGGAAGCGAAATTATTTATCTCGTCGCCCAACATAGAAAATTTGCTATAAACAAGTGGTCAAATACCTTAAATTTAAGTGTAATGAACCTGTAAGAATTCAAACCTGGTACTGGATAAAATAAAAATGGCTGTCTCTAATGAAATATAAATCAATTGAAATCGATTCTGTAAAGGGAGGAAACGGAGATATTTGGATGCGTTTAGTAAGCTTTTATTCTGCCGCAGCTTTATTGCCGGAATACAAGTTTGAAATTAAGATCCCTTATCTTTTTAAAAATTTGGCTGAGTTTGTTTTTGGCGACAGGCTGACTATTGTTACCCAAAAGGATGCGGTAATGAAATATAGCTACTCGTCATTGGGGTTGAAAGATTTGGTAAAACCAGTATTAAGAGGAAGCAAGTTTATTTCCCCCTACCAACGCGCCGTTTATCGCGATAAGAAAAAAAAGCAATTGAAAGACTATGTCAATTTGATGTTGTTTAGTGTTGCGGATTCATTGGGAATAATCCAGGTTCCTTCTTCAAAATGGATTGAAGTTTACCAGGGTTACTTAGAAATAATAGGGCTAAAGAAGATTAGAAGTATAAGTTATGCCGCCTTTGTTGCGCAATTGAAAACGGACTATGATGTTATGCTTGTAAAATTGGGGGGAGCGGTACCCATCTCGTCTAAATTGGAAATACCGGCGGATCTATGTTATAATTTAATAATATTTCCAACTGGCACAAGTCGCCAGTTTATACCGGTATGGTGGGCTAAACAATTTCTTCCCGGCGCTTACTATGCATTTTTTTATAAGGATAATGAAGCGGAAACCTTTAAAGAAGCCGGTTTGAAAACAGTTTTTTTTTATGAAGAGCCTGGAGATATTATAAAGCTTTCACATGCGGCAAAGTGGACGATCAGCACAGATAGCTTTCCATCACATTTATTGCAATCCGCATCAAAAAAATGTACTATATTAATTACTGAGGTGTTGAAGTCAAGGATAATATCCCCGGTTTTTAAAGGCAAGGTTGTTGATTCGGTTGTTGCCTGCCATCCATGTTTACACATGGATAGAAAAAACCATCCAAAATGTGCTGCCGGATATACAGAATGTTTAAACTGGAAAGAGGAAATATATAACAGGAATATTTTAAATTCTATGAATCTGTAATAATTATTGCTCAACACCTTTAACAGTAGCTAAAGGTGGCTGTGTCTTTTTTGAAAGCCTTGAGCTAATAAAGATGCTAAACCTGTGCGATGGCTTTTCTATGATAAGATAAAAAAGATACGCAAAAATCAGTGATATAATGAGTAACACGCCCACATATTTACTTATTAACGCTCCAAAACCAATGTAAACAAGGAATCCGCTTGTTGCCGGATGTGTAAGGTATAATGAATAGCTCCATTTACCACTATATTCTAAAATCCGGAGTGGTTCTTTTACCTTGTAATGCATTATTTCAAATCCTAACCAGGCACAGGCTATTAATGCAAATAAATTTAAAGTGATACAGTTGCTGGCAATAAACAGGTGAACATGAAACCTGACAATATTAAGAATTATAAAAAATGATATTATGCATAACCTCATGATCCAAATCCTGTTTGTGGATATACTCCTGAATCTTAAATAATTTACTGAAAGCCAGCATCCAAGTAACCAGCAAGGCAATCCTATAACCCAATTTAATGAACCAAATACAGGATAGCTATTATGCCCGTTTTTTAAAAGATCTAAATGAGTGAATATAAGCAGCCACGATATAATATATGCGGCCAAAATCATGTATCTCCACTTAATAATTTTGCTGATATAGAACAGGATGGGGTAAATCAGGTAATATGCTATCTCACAAAATATACTCCAGAAAACACCGAACTCCGGTGGTTTTAATTCAATCTTCAGTATATAAGATAACGTAAAAGCAATTAAAGCAGGAATCCCTATCCGTAACAGGCGCCTTGTATAATATGGCGGTAAGTTAATAGTTTTACTGTCTCTGAAAGGGTAATGAATGCAAAAACCACTGATTATGAAAAAAATAATTACTGCAGCCGGGCCATTAAAGGCTAAAGAAATTGTAATTGCGATAATTTTTAAAAAAGCATTGCCGCTGGTCTTGCTTAACAAAGTAATAAAAGGAAATCCGAAATGTCCAAACAAAACAATTAATGCGCAAATAAATCGAACAGAGTCAAGGCCTTTTATTCTTTTCATGCTATTATATTATTCATAAACACAAAAAACACAGATAACTTCTCATAAAGCTATACATTATTTATTGCAATTTCGATATTTGTATCATAAGTAACGAATAATTAAACATTTTTTAACATGATTAGCGATTAAATATCATTTTTTATTGTTTTTTTATTCATTTTGACATTAATTGTAATTGAATTTTCTTAAATTGGATATTTTCTGTATCTTCGGTTTGAGTGACAACATCATTTACCATTGATTTAGCTTATTTATTGATGTCTTAATTTTTCCGTAAAACAAAATAAACATTAGTTTAAACTAAGCATAATTACAAACAAGTACGAACATGAATAAAGTAAGTTCTGCGTATTTAGAAGTTATTAGAATTGTTGCGGCTACGTACGTTTTTATTTATCATTTTTCATCCGAAAAAATTGGTAATACTGAAGCCTTTTATGTTCCCGTAAACGGATCAAGTTTTTGGTTATCCTATAATATCGCCCATTTTTTTGTAATCGTTTTTTTTGTTTTGTCGGGATTTTTGATAACTATGTCTGCGAGCAGACCAGGGCTAACTTTCAAATCATTTTTAATTGCGCGTATCGGAAGGCTTTATTCTGTAATAATTCCTTCCTTAATATTTACATATTTTGTTTTTGCCTTTATGGTTTATTTTAAACATGTGGCAATAGCTGATATAGAGGGAGGGGGAGGAGATCATTTATTTATACGCTTTTTTGTAAATTTAGCGTTCCTGACGCAGTCATGGAGCTTAGCTAGCACACCGCCATTTAATGGGCCGTTTTGGTCAGTCGATCTTGAGTTTTTTTATTATTTGTTAATGGGTAGCATCCTCCTTATTAAAGGGAAATATAAATTAGTAATATTTACTCTTGTAGCTTTGTTAGCAGGCCTTAAAATTTTAATACTGTTTCCGGCATGGCTTGCCGGGAGTTTGTTATATTATTGTTCACGAAATAAATTGATTGGAGCAAAAATTTCAGGTATAGTTTTTTTATTAACGCTCGCTTTGATTGTTTTAAGTATGCTTTTCCCTGAACACTTTCCGTTTATTAAACATATAGGGGATAATCGTCTTTTTGGGATCAACTTATACCGTTCCTGGAATTACCAAAGTGACTATGTTTTTAGCATCCTGGTTGCGATAAATATTTACTCTTTTTTTTGCATTTCTGAAATACTCTTTAACTTTTTAACAAATAAAGGTTTGGGGAAATTGTTTCGCTCTATACAAACCGTTGGCAATTGTACCTATACGCTTTATTTGTTTCATGTCCCATTGTTGTTCCTGTTTGCATTTCTCTTCCCTTATAATAAAGCCAGTACTTTACATCAACTTTGTTTGATATTGTCAGTTACTGTCGCTGTTTATTTTATTGCCACAGTCACGGAATGGAAAGTGTTATTTTGGAGGAATTTAGTGGCAGGTTTATTCAATTACAATTATTTTGATTATCTGAAAGTGAAATTTACAGATGTAAAAGAGAACCTTTTTAATAGTAAAGGCTAACCCGCCCGGTTTAAAACATCCCAATACTTTATGAACAATCTAAGGATCTCCGTATGTATTCCCACTTTTAACCAGGAGCTTTTTATTGAACAATCTATAAGAAGTGCGCTCAATCAAACAGTATCGCCCTTCGAAATAATTGTTTCAAATGATTGCAGTACTGATGGTACCAAAGAAATTCTTGATAAATTAAGCAAAGAAATAAATATTCTTAAAGTAATAAATCAACCTCAAAATCTTGGAATTTCTAAAAACACCAACTTTTGTTTAAGGCAAGCAACCGGCGACTTTATAATCAGGCTTGATTCTGATGACGTATTGTCGCCTGATTATATCAAGCTATTATCTGAAGAATTATACAAATATCCGGAGGCCGGATATGCGCACGCCGCTGTTAATGAGATAGATAAAAACAATAGTTTTTTAAAAGAAAGAAAGTTGATCCGTAAATCGGGATTTGTGAATAGCGAAGTTGCTTTAAAG
Source organism: Mucilaginibacter sp. (assembly GCA_028287925.1). Classification (GTDB taxonomy): domain Bacteria; phylum Bacteroidota; class Bacteroidia; order Sphingobacteriales; family Sphingobacteriaceae; genus Mucilaginibacter. The sequence goes on from JAQBOS010000024.1 coordinate 28,550, forward strand.
GCCTCATTAAACGGATATAGAGTGGCCGCTAATATTATTATGTTTAGAAAAAATGCCCTGGAAACAGTTGGGTATATTTCTTCTAAGATAAATTTTGCCGAGGACTATTATTTATCGGCACAATTAGCTGC
>JAQBOS010000056.1 GCA_028287925.1 Mucilaginibacter sp.
AGCCTTTAGCTGTTGCGATAAGCCCGTTGATATTGCATTTATATCACTTAAAACAATTAACGGATAAGTGTTCAAAACCGCATAATCTACATTGCCGTCCGGTACACGTTTAGCTGCAAAAAAAGGATCGGCAGTAAATACCGCTTTCAAATACGGATTTGCCGTGCCACCGTCAACCAATAAAACGGGCATTTGCTGTTTTACATTAAATGAAAAGTAAAATTGGTTATCAAAAGTAACGGGGTTGTCCTGCAGGGAAATCTCGGCACGCTGCCAACCTGCCTTTAAGCCTGAAAACACCAGCGTATCATACTGTACTGAGCGCTCTTTAACTGTATAGCTACCTAAAGCTTTCTGCTCACCATTTATTACAAGTTTAAGCGGGATCTTCTCTGCTTGTTTATCAGCATAGTTATGAAGCCGCACCACCAGTTTTTCACTTTCGCCGGGGCGATGGATAGCGCTTAATAAAGCAACAGAATCCACCGCGACATTGGGTAACGTGTTCGCCTTTAGCTGTACCAGGCTGATGTGTAAGCTACTATCTGCTTTAACAGCTTGTGATGCAGACATATTTTTTTGAAAATCCGAGATCAGATAAATCGATCTTACCCCGCTCCTGTGCATCTCCAACAAGCTTTGCTGCCTGCTGATGATCTGCTGCAGGCCCCGGCTTTGCGGACTTATTTTAACCGCATCAACCGCATCATTAAATTCGTCCCGGCTTAACAAACGCTGGTGCTTGCCTTCAAAATCCTGTGTAAGCAGCTGAAAGCTATCGTTTATGCTGTAAGCCGACGCTATTTCTTTGGCCCGGCGCTTGGCCTCATCAAGCAGGGAGCCCTCGCGGTTGAGGGTTTGCATGGAATATGAGTTGTCAATAAATATGCTTACGGTCTGTAATTTCCCCGCGTTAACGGCATTTTTGCCGGGAATGTATGGCTTGGCAAATGCAAATACTAAAAAGGCCAGTGCCAATAATCTTGAAGCCAGGATCAATCTTTCTTTTAGGTTCCTGCGATGCGATTGCTGTTCCTGCACATCCTTTAAAAACTGCACATTACTAAAATACACCTTTTGGTACCTGCGAAAATTAAACAGGTGTACAAGTACAGGTATGGCTAGTGTGAGCAGTGCAAATAAGAAGGCAGGGTATAAAAAATGCATATTCTAATGTGCGGATTTGCAGATATGCAAATGTGCGAATTTATTTCTTTTTAGAAAGTTGATTAGAATTAAGTTGCAAACAAAAACATCTTTTCAGCCATTACTCAATAAACATACGTGAGTTCGATATAAAGGCTGGTAGCATAGTGCTTGATTATCAGCTATTTACATTTATTTGATCCTTAATACAAGTCAAAGCTCCTGATAATCAGCATGTTTCACTTTGTTCCGGGTGTTCCGTGTGTAAAAATGGAACGCTTTGCCGGCGTGGATACACAAACTTGCGCTTCGCCTCAACGCGGTTGGAGAAGGATTTGGGGGGAGCTGACCGTTCGCTTGTGTCGAACTCACATTAAACATATATGATTATGGTTGATTGGCATATCGGATGTTCAGGATTTCATTACAAGGATTGGAAAGGTCCGTTTTACCCGGCCGGTCTGCCACAGCGTAAATGGTTTGAGTATTACTGTCAGCATTTTAACACGCTTGAACTTAATGTTACCTTTTACCGTTTTCCGGAGCTATCATTTTTGCAAAATTGGTATCAGAAATCCCCGGGAGATTTCCGTTTTGCAGTAAAAGCACCACGGGCCATAACCCATTACAAAAAATTCAATGACACTGCGGACCTGATCACTAGTTTATATGAGACCATTAACAATGGTTTAAAGGAGAAGCTCGGTCCTGTTTTATTCCAAATGCCGCCAAGCTATAGCTATACAGAAGAGAAGCTTGACAAAATTATAAACAGTTTGAATCCATCATTCAAAAATGTGCTCGAATTCAGGCATGTAAGCTGGTGGTGTGATGATGTTTATAAAAAGCTGGCTGAACATCACATCACCTTTTGCGGCATGAGCCACCCCTCCCTGCCGGATGATGTAATTGCAAATACCGATGTGGTTTATTACCGGTTTCATGGCGTGCCAAATCTTTACCGTTCACGGTACTCAATTGAGTTTTTACAGAAAGTTGTAAAAGATATTAAACAGCATAGCAATATAAAAGAAGCCTGGTGCTATTTCAATAATGATTATGACGCAATCGGTGTTTTTAATGCGAAAGAGTTGATAGGACTTATTTAGTCGGAAAGTCACTAAAGGTCGAAAGAAAATAGGTTTAAGTTATATCTTTGAATTCATGAAGCTTAGAAAAAAATCCTCTATTAAAGCAATTATAGCTAAAGATCATTTTTTAAAAAGTTTGAAGCAATCTTTAATCGAAGTAAACTTAGCAAAACAGGGTAAAATCAAACTTAAAACCTTTGAACAATTATTGAACGAGCTATAATGCCCCCACCAATCCCCTAAAAACCGCACTCCTGTACTTTATCTTTTAAGTTGATGATAGTTTTCGTTG
>JAQBOS010000082.1 GCA_028287925.1 Mucilaginibacter sp.
CTCATCACCCGCGGGCCAAGCTACGTTTTCGGAATAGTAGCCTTTGTAGTCGGCCTTTGGCTCATCAGATTTATCCGTGCCCGCATGCGCGACCGGATGAGCAGAAACAAAGTTCATTCATCATTACAACCTTTCTTTCTTAGCTTAGCAATTACCAGCTTATATGTTTTACTGATTATTTCGGTAATGAATATCATCGGCTTTGAGCTGACAATATTTACAACCATTATTGGTGCATTTAGCGTTGCCGCAGGTTTAGCACTATCAGGTACTTTTCAAAATTTTGCAGGTGGTGTATTGATTTTGTTATTGAAACCGTTTGAGCTTGACGATAGCATTGTAGCGCAGGGGCAGGATGGCAAGGTAATCTCTATCCAGATCTTTTACACTGTTTTGCTTACTGCCGATAATAAAACCGTTATCATCCCCAATGGTAAGCTCTTTAACGAGGTAATAGTAAACGTAACCCGCGAGGGTAAACGCCGCCTTGATTTTGACGTAAGGTTAAGTTATACCGCTGATATTGATAAAGCCCGGCAGATAATGCTGGATGCGATTAAAGCTACTAAAAATGTGCTAACCGACCCAGCATCAAGAGTAGGACTGATTGGGCTTGACAATGATAGCATAAGGATCACCGTGAATGTTTGGGTTGAGCCTGCAAATTTTTTAGATGTTAAAATAGCCCTGATGGAGAAAATAATAAAAGATCTTGGAGCGGCGGGTATCACTTTCCCTAAACCAGGTGCTTAAATTTTTTGCTTTGCCTTCAGTTCCAGGTACCTGTTGATGGTATTGATGGTTAGGTTTTGCGGTGTAAACGTATGGATTTTATCCGGCGATTTCCTCGACGGAAAATTTGCCCTGATGGAACAGATTTTTAAAAATATCGGCGCAGCCGGTGTTAATTTCCCTAAGCCGGGATAAGGAGTAATTACAAGTTGCCGGCAATTTCGCCCTGCATCCATAAACCGCCTCTGATCATCATACCTATTGTCATCTGATTTAATTTCATATTTTCGTTATTGACGAATACATTGATTACGAAGCTATTGTTTTCAGTCATATCTATTTCCAGTTGGATCAATTGGCCGTAGTTCTCATTATAAATTCTGACCGGTTTCAATTGCATGATTTTTCCAACAAAATAATAGTTCGAAAGTCGGCCTTCTTCTTTGTCCAACAAAAATCCAATTGAATTTCCTGCCCTGTCAAGCAAATCGTTATCCACACTCCATTCTGCAACTGAAAATATAAATGCAGAAAGCCTCATTTTTAAATTCGGCTGTGTTTTGTAAATATGCTGATTGATTGCATAATCTGTCGCCATAAACCCGACTTCAAAGTCCCCTTTTACCGTGCCCAGTATTTCGGCTTCCGTAATGTAACCGACATCATTTGCTGGTTTCCATTCGCCTATTTTTTTAGTCTCAAAAGCCGTGAGGATCTCCGTTGGCAAATAAGGCAAAATTCCTGTCGTAGTGTCTTTGACGGTTACAGTCCGTACAAAAGGAGCAAGGTCATCACCACCAGTTTCTTTAAATGAGGCCTCGCCAACCTCCGCAATTTTATTTGATTTTACTGGTGCGGCCGATGCCAGGGCAGCAACTAAATATAGCTTTTCTTTAGCTGTTTGTCGTTGTCTCAAATTTACATGGCCCATTAACGAACCCCGATAATTGAGAACGGTATGTGCCATTTTTGAAAATCGGTAAATAGTGGGATTTATGGTGACCTCTTCGGGCAATTCGCTTACTGCTGCGTCAAAATTTTTGACTCTTTCGTCATGACTTAACCTTTCTTCAGGGCTTAATCCCGATTCCCATTTTTCGTAGATTCCGCGCGCTTTATCAATTACCGCAGTAGCAGCTTCTTCAGAAAGCTTCTTCACCATCAAGCTTTTTTTAATGTAATCCGGATGCTGCCCCCTGTTTATCATAGCATTGGTTGCCAGAATGAGGTAATCGGACGGATCCTGTGAAGGTCGGAGGGCTACTACGGTTTCCTTAATTTCATTGATAGCTTGCCGGTTTTGGTTCCTGATTATCAATCTGATAATTAGGAACAAGATGGGAAGTATTATTGCGTATATACCCATGATCTTAAATCTTTTGCTTTGCCTTCAGTTCCAGGTATCTGTTAATGGTATTGATGGTTAGGTTTTGCGGCGTAGTTAAAACAGATTGAATATTATATTTTGCCAACTCTTTTACAATTAGTTTTTTATCGTAGGCAAATTTTTCAGCGATGGTTTTTATGTAGATGCCTTCAACATCGTCGGCAGGTTTTTCATTTAACTTTTTCAGCTCGGTATTTTCAAAAAATACCACCAGTAAAAGATGGAATTTGGCAATCCGCTTTAAAAAAGGTAACTGCCTTTGCAAAGCCGACATGCTTTCGTAATTGGTAAAAAATACCACCAGGCTACGCTGTTTAATTACACTCCGGATGGTGGCATATAACAGCTCCATATTGGTTTCGAGGTAGCGTGTTTTTTCCTTATACAATACCTCCAGGATCTTATTGATCTGTGTAGGGCGCTTGTCGGAAGGAATTACCGCCCCGATTTTTTCGCCTACTGTTATCAATCCGGCTTTATCTTCCTTAAGCAGGGCTACGTTTGATAATACCAGGCTGGCGTTAATTGCATAATCCAAAAGGCTCAATCCTTCAAAAGGCATTTTCATAGCCCTTGATTTATCTATCACACAATACACATGCTGTGATTTTTCATCAGTGTATGAATTGGTCATTAAAGTACCTTGCCGTGCCGTTGCTTTCCAGTTTATGGTACGGTAATCATCGCCCTGCACATAATTTTTTACCTGCTCAAACTCCAGGCTATGGCCCAGCCGCCTCATTTTTTTTATGCCGATCTCCGATAAGTTATTTGATATGGCCATCAGCTCATATTTACGCATCTGCAAAAAGGAAGGATATACGGCCAATGTTTCGCCCTGGCTAAAATTATACCGCCGCCTGGTAAGGCCTAATGATGACATTACATACACCCTGATGTATCCAAACTCATATTCACCCCGCCTTGTTGGCCGTAAAGTATAGCTGATTAGCTTTCGCTGGCGGGGCTTTAGCTCAGTTTTAAACCAGATATCCCTTTTTTGAAACTGGAAAGGTATTTCATCAATAATGCCGATATTAACATTAAAAGGATACCAATTTTCTATATAAATGCCCAAATCGTTATCATCACTGTTACTCAAACGCTCGGGAGCATGCCGCTTGGCAAAGATCCCTTTTGAGGTTTGATAAAGCATAATGAGATCAGCAATAAAAAGCAGCGCAAGTGTATAAAAAACCAGTTCAGGAATAACACCCAGCCATGGAAAAAAGAAGGCAAATAAAAACAACACCACGCAAAGCCCGATCCCTGACCATAAGCGGTTGGTAAAAAAAAGATCTGTATAAAATAACCTAAAAACTTTCTTCACTTAATAGTTTGTTAAATTGTCAGACTTACGAAGTTTAACTCGCAGCTTTTGTTTTCAATGGCCTCGTTGAGGGCTACGCCGTTTCAAAACTTCGTAAGTCTTTTCTCCAACTAATCTCTAACCTCCAGCCTCTAATCTCTCACCTCGGTACCTCAATTTTCTGAATTATTTGCGCTACAACATTGTCGGGTGTAACGCCTTCCATTTCCTTATCGGGTGTTAGCATTATGCGGTGCCTTAAAACCGGCGCAGCTACGGCAATAATATCTTCAGGTGTTACAAAATCGCGGCCTTTTATGGCTGCCAGGGCTTTAGCACCATTTACAATTGCAAGCGATGCCCGGGGCGATCCACCCAGGTCTAACGATTTATTGTTCCGGCTTTCATGAATAATTTTGGCAACAAACTCAATAATATTTGGCTCAACGTGCAGGCCTTTTACCGTCTGTTTTATTGATTTTATATCACTTGCAGATAATACCGGTTTAATATCCAATAGCTGATCATTTGTTTTTTGGTGATGCTGCTGCGTTATAATCGCTATCTCCTCGTCAAGGGTAGGGTATTGGATCTCTATCTTAAATAAAAAGCGGTCAAGCTGTGCTTCGGGCAGCCGGTAAGTGCCTTCGTGCTCTACGGGGTTTTGCGTGGCAAGAACCATAAAAGGCTCATCCATTAGGTAGGTTTCGCCATCAATTGTTAGCTGGCGCTCTTCCATCACCTCAAATAAGGCCGACT
>JAQBOS010000659.1 GCA_028287925.1 Mucilaginibacter sp.
GAAGCGCAGAACCAGCTTGACCAGTTCGCGGCTTCGATCTCGAGCGCGCTGTCCGACAAGACGACGACGGCCACGGTGGCGCCGACGACGCCCGGCGCGCAGGCGGCTACCCTCGATGTCTCCGGAATGAAATCCGGCAACGTCATGCATCTCTCCTATACTGATGCCAGCAACGTGCAGCACCAGATATCGATCGTACGCGTCGACGATCCCAGCGTGCTGCCGCTGTCGAACAGCGTGACGGCGGATCCCAACGATGAGGTCTATGGCATCGATTTCTCGGGCAGCCCTGCCTCCGTGATCGCGCAGCTCAATACGGCGCTGAACGGCAAGCTGACGTTTTCCGGCACCTCGCTCTCGGCCATCACCGCTCAGAACAACCCCACTCTGACCACGCTGACGGCAGCGTCGGTGACGACAACGGCGTTGCCGACGTCGCTGACCGGCGGCAGCGCGGAGCTCTCGCTGTTCACCGACAATGGCTCGGCCTACACCGGCGCGATCGGCGCCAGTGGTTCGCAGATCACGGGTCTGGCCGGACGCCTGACGGTGAACGCCGGGCTGATCTCCGATCCCTCGAAGCTCGTGGTCTATAGCTCGTCGACGGCGGCAGGCGATACGACGCGGTCCAATTTTATCCTTTCGCAGTTGACGACAGCCAAATTCCAGTACTCGCCGGAGGCGGGCGTCGGCAGCGCCAGCGCTCCCTTCAATGGCACGCTGCTCAGCTACATGCAGCAGTTCACCAGCGCACAGGGCGCCCAGGCGAGCGCGGCGCAGCAACTCGCTGACGGCCAGGGCGTCGTGCTCAACACGCTGCAGCAAAAGATGTCGACGACCTCCGGCGTGAACATAGACGAGGAGATGGCGCATCTGCTGTCGCTGCAGAATGCCTATTCGGCGAATGCACGCGTGATGTCCACCGTGAACGACATGTATAAAACCCTGATGCAGGCATTCTGAGGCAGTCATGACAATCAGCGGCGTTAGCGGACGTACATCGTATATCGGATCCGGCATTCTCGACCTGCGCAGTCAGCTCGATACGCTGACGCAGCAATTGTCGAGCGGCAAGGTCTCCAACACCTATGCGGGGGAGGGGAGTGGCCGCAGTCTTGCGATTGCGTTGCGCGCGCAGCTCTCTTCCTTCGCATCATATGCAGATACGGCGACGAACCTGAACACCCGTATCGGCGTCGCCAATCTGTCGTTGCAGCGGCTGGTTACGATCGGTTCGGAAGTGAAGGGGGCGGCAGTCAGCGCCGGCAGCAATTTCGACAATACCGGGCAGACCCCGGGCCAGAAGACCGCATCGCTCGATTTCTTCGACTCGGTCGATATGCTGAATGCGAAGTCGGGCGATCGTTATCTGTTTTCCGGCCGCGCTACCGATACGGCGCCGGTCGCGCCCGCCGACCAGATCATGAACGGCAACGGCGCGGCGATCGCTGGTTTGAAAACGGTCATTGCCCAGCGCGCCCAAGCCGATCTTGGCACCGCCGGCATGGGCCATATTCTTGTGAGCCAGCCGACGGCCACGTCTATTCAGATCGGCGAGGACTTCGCTGCCGATCCCACGGCAACGCCGCCGGTCGCGGCGACGCCGTTCGGCATGAAGATCACCGCCGTCTCGACCACCAGCACCACCGCGACCGTGACGCAGCCGACGCCGACCCCCGCGGCTGCGACCCCTCCCTCGCCGGTGGCGATGTCGGTCGAGCTCGGCGCTACCAATCCAAAAGAAGGCGATCAATTCAAGTTCACCCTCAAAATGCCGGACGGCACCAGCGAGGACATCGTCCTCACGGCATCGTCCGCCACGCCGCTGCCGGCCAATTCGTTCCAGATCGATCAGGGGCAGCCGACGGCTGTCCCGCCGGTAGCTCCTTCATCCTCTGTCACGACCGCGAGCCTGAACACGGCTCTTGGAACGGCGGTGAAGGCGCTCGCGAACGGACCGATGGTGGCGGCGTCAGCCATACAGGCCGGAAACGATTTCTTCGGTCAGCCGCCGATGCGGGTGGCCGGCGCTCCCAGCAATACGGCAACCTCGACCGCGCTGGTCGCGGGCACCGCGGCCGATACCGTGATCTGGTACAATGGCGAGCAGAACACTGCCGCCAACGGCTCCGCCCGTGGCTCAGCGGTGTCTCAGCTCGATACGTCGATCACGGTGCAATACGGCGCTCGCGCCGACGAGCAGGCGTTGCGTTCGCAGCTGCAGACCGTGGCGGTGTTTGCCGCGGTCTCGGTCGATCCTGCCCAGCTCAGCAATGCAAACTATGCCCAAAACGCCAATGCGCAGATCGCCGCGCTGAACCAGCGCGTGGCCCAGAACCTCGCGACCATCCCGGGCACCCAGACCATCCAGGACATCCAGGCCGACTTCGCGGGTGCCCAGTCGACGATCAAATCGACCACCGATCGGCAAACCCAGACCAAGGCGATGACCGAGACGATGCTGGATTCCATCGAGGGCATCAACAATGACGAGGTCGCGACCAAGATCCTGGCGCTGCAGACCGCGTTGCAGGCGTCCTACCAGACGACCTCGAAGCTCTACCAGATGAGCCTGGTTAAGTTTCTCTGAAAGGTCGCGCGGTTCTTAACAACCACACGCGTTCAATAACGCCGTGTTGACATCGATCCATTCGCTGCCGCCACCTCCCAAGCCTTTGATAGTGATCAAAAAATCCCGGCTCTCGCAAGCCGGGATTTTTGTTGTTTGCGACGTGATGGAGCCTGAATACACGCAAAGAATGTATCGAATGACATGCGTGCCCTTTACGGAATTTTAGATTCTGGAGTCCATGGTCCGTCCGTCGACCAAGAAGGTCGCTGTTTAGTCTACCAGGAAGGTATCTAACATGTCCGGCATTACACTCTCGTCCTCAGTCCGTCAGAACCTGCTCTCGCTGCAGTCCACGGCTGACCTGCTCTCCACCACCCAGAGCCGCCTCTCGACCGGCAACAAGGTCAACTCGGCGCTCGACAATCCCACCAACTTCTTCACCGCCCAGGGATTGAACAATCGCTCCAGCGACATCAACAACCTGCTCGATGGTATCGGCAACGGCGTGCAGATTCTGCAGGCTGCCAACACCGGCATCACCTCGCTGCAGAAGCTGGTCGACTCCGCGAAGTCGATCGCCAACCAGGCGCTGCAGACCACGACCGGCTATTCGACCAAGTCGAACGTCTCGACGACCATCGCCGGCGCGACTTCTGACGACCTCCGTGGCACCACTACCTTCACCAATGCCGTGGCAACCGGCAGCGTGCTCTATGACGGCACCGCTGGCGGCGCCACTGCTATTACCGCGACCACGAAGCTCGGCGGAGCTCAGGCGACACTTACCGGTTCGTCCATCTCTGACAACGGCACCGGTACTCCTGCGCTGTCGGTAAGCACGCTTCTGTTTGATGCCCCAAGCGCTACAGGCGCTCTGAGCGCAGGCGGCGCGACAACGCAATTCAAAGACGGCTCGACCCTGACCGTCAATGGAAAGACAATCACGTTCAGTGCTACCGCTGTTCCCGGCGCAGCCGCGATCGGAACTGGTTCCAGCCTTACCAGCACCAACACTGTGACCGACTCGACCGGCAATTCGACGGTCTACCTTGGTACCAACGCCACGACCTCTGTGGCAACTCTCGGCGACGTGCTCAAGGCAGTCGACGTCGCGAGCGGCGCTCAGACGATCACTGCCATCAACGCGACCACGAAGGTGGCGACGCTTGGCGGCGGCACCGCGAGCTCGGTAACGGCTGGTACTGCTCCTGCTGGTAATCTCGTCCTGAAGACCGGCGTCGGTAATGCCCTGTCGATCAGTGGCAAGGCCGATATGTTGAACGCATTGGGTCTGTCCACGTCGGTTGGTAGCGGCGTCGCTACCGTGACCACCAGCGCGAACACGGCTGCAGGCAGCTTGGGATCGTTGGTCCAGTCCGGCTCGACCCTCTCTGTCAACGGCAAGACGATCACGTTCTCGGACAAGAGTTCGAACGACGTAAACGCGATTGCGACCGGCACCGGCAAGCCGAGCGGTGCACACCTCACGACCGATGGTAATGGTAATTCGACCGTTTTCCTGGGCGATGCCACCACTGCTGATCTGCTCTCTGCAATCGACCTCGCGACCGGCACCAGCACAGCGGCGATCACGGGCTCCGTTGCCGCCATCACCACGACCGGTACGGCGTCTTCGGTTGCTACTTCGGGCGCACTGAAGCTTTCGACGGGTACGGCGAAGGATCTGGTGATCACCGGAACTGGCAACGCACTCGCTGCGCTCGGCCTGACCGGCTCCACCGGCACCGATCAGTCGTTCTCCGCTTCGCGAGCGGCCGGCACTGGCGGCGTAAACGGCAAGTCCCTTTCGTTCACGTCGTTTAATGGCGGCACGGCGGTGGACGTTACTTTCGGTGACGGCACCAACGGTACCGTGAAGTCGCTGGCCCAGCTTAACACCAAGCTGGCCGCCAACAACCTCGGCGCCACCGTCGATGCCAATGGCTTGCTGACGATCTCTGCGTCGAACGATTACGCTTCCACGACGCTCGGTTCGTCCGCATCGGGCGGCGCTATCGGCGGCACGCTCACCAGCTCGCTGACCTTCACCACGCCGGGCGACCCGGTCAAGGATGCGGCTGCTCA
>JAQBOS010000090.1 GCA_028287925.1 Mucilaginibacter sp.
GATGCAGCAACCGGTGCCGTGCGTGAAGTGTTTGAAGAAACTTCTCCAACTTATTTTGAATCAGGAAGGGGAAGCATCAACTGGAGATATTTGCCAAACACCAATGAGTTTATCTGGTATTCTGAACGCGATAACTGGGGGCACCTTTATTTATACGATGCCAATACTGGCAAGGTTAAAAACCAGATCACCAAAGGTGATTTTGTAGTAACGCGTTTGCTTAAAGTTGACGAAAAGAACCGGATGCTATATTTTATTGCTGATGGCCGCCAGGCGGAGAACCCTTATTTTAGCCAGTTGTGCAAAATAGGCTTTGATGGCAAACACTTTGCTACACTTACGCCCGAAGCCGGCAATCACCAGGTTACCTTATCCCCTTCCGGAGCTTATTTTGTAGACAGCTATTCAAAACCTGATGTTCCGGCTGTAACTGTTTTACGCGATATGAGCGGCAAGCTGATCACCAATTTAGAGAAAACTGATATTTCAAGACTGGAGGCCACCGGCTGGAAACCTGTTACTACTTTCTCTGTAAAAGCACATGACGGAAAAACTGATATCTATGGTTTAATGATCACGCCAACCAAACTCGATCCAAATAAAAAGTACCCTGTAATTGATTATATCTACCCGGGTCCGCAGGGTGGTAGCGTAGGCAGCTGGTCTTTTGCCGCTTCAAGGGGCGATGGCCAGGCACTTGCCGAGCTGGGCTTTATTGTTGTTGAAATTGAAGGCACCAGCAACCCGCTGCGTTCAAAAAGCTTCCATGATATGAGCTATGGCAACATGGGCGAAAATACCCTGCCCGACCAGGTAAGCGGCATCCGCCAGCTTGCTGCCAAATACGGATATTTAGATACTACCCGCGTAGGCATCTGGGGGCATTCAGGCGGTGGCTTTGCTACTGCAGGCGCCATGTTCCGCTACCCTGATTTCTTTAAAGTGGGGATCTCCGAATCAGGGAATCATGAAAATCTGAACTACGAGGATGATTGGGGCGAACGCTACAATGGTTTGGCAGCTAATTCAAATTATGCATCACAGGCCAATCAAAATCTGGCTAAAAACCTTAAAGGTAAATTGATGCTTGCGCATGGCTTGCTTGACGATAACGTTCCGCCATACAATACCCTGCTGGTTATTGAAGCATTGGAAAAAGCCAATAAAGATTATGACCTGGTGGTATTCCCAAACAGTCCGCATGGCTATGGCCCATACTCGCCATATATGATGCGCCGCCGCTGGGATTATTTTGTGAAGAACCTTTTAGGCGTTGAGCCCCCGCACGAATATGTACTTAAATCTAAAAGCGACACGAGAAACGGTGGCGGAAGATAGAAATTGAATTGAACCTATACAAAAAAGCCTGTTCTCTAAAAGGGAATAGGCTTTTTTTTATCCAAAGAACGTCATGGTGAGATATAAACTCCCGGAGAAGTCTGAAGGAGAAATGACAAGGGTGTAAAGATTTACGAAGTTTTAAAACGGCGAAGCCCTCAACGAGGCCTTTGAAAAAAAACGTATCCGAGTTAAACTTCGTAAATCTGGCAATGTTGAAACTTGTCATGGATAATTTATTTCAGTACCTCACACGCCAAGTTTGTATCATGCTTCCTGAAGTCTATTTGGGTGCCTGGATAATTCAGTATAATGTGATGGGTAGTATATATTGATCGCTTAATTATCTTACATACATTGATACATTCTTCCCAATAAAAGAACCCTGGCTGTTTTCACGGTCAGGGTTCGCTTTTATTAAATCAATCAATTATTATTTCTTATCGAACCATAGCTTGGTAGTAACAACATCACCACCAATTGCTGTAGAAGCAGCCTGGTAATTACTTGAATTTATCTGTTGTTCTTTATTAGGATAAGTAAAACGAACAGGAAAATCACTGATCGCATTTGGCGGTGGGATTAAAACAGGATAATCCAATCTTCTGTTTACTGTCCATGCGTCATATCCTCTGTTATAAAGGGCAAGATACTGCTGTTTTGCAATAGCCAATAATTGAGCTGTCTGCCCGCTGCCAATTGGGTTAGCTGTTATGACATCGCTGGCACCTGCATCTGATCCTGTCCAGTATACAAATGATGCGGTGATACCATTTGCATAATAAGTTGCTGCACTACCTGATATAAATCCTCTTGCAACAGCCTCTGCTAAATAAAATTGAGTTTCTGAATAATCCAACAGGTCACCCGGAAAGTTTGCATTCGCCAGGCTACCGATTGAAGCCACCTGTCCGGTTGAATTTCCCTTGGTTAGCTCCGAACCGGAAGGCAGCGAGTAATTTGAAAACAGGATAGTCTTCACGGCATTCGGCGCGCCTACATAGTTACCCAGTTTGTTTTGAGCAAAATAATAAGGTGTTCTTGGATCTCCTATTGTTGCATCGGTCGCATTTTGTGACCCCAGCAAGGTCATATAAGTATCTGTCGCCACATAATCATACCGGCCGCTTTGTACTAAGCCTACCCATGCCTGGTTAGTATATGGCGGTGAGCTTGAAAACTTATACAACGCATTATCAGCGTTTGAAGTGAATACGCCTCCGGCAATCGCAGATGTAATAGTAGCTTTAGCAGTTACAGGATCAGAATCTGCCAGTAAGATTCCCATCTTAAGTTTAAAGGTGTTGGCAAACTTTTTCCATGAAGCAATGTCTCCTCCATAAATCATATCTGCCGTACCAAAACTGCCCGCTGATGGGTCCAGGTTAGCAATATCAGCATCAAGGCGTTTTAACAGATCTGTATAAATTGTTGATGCATCATCATACTTAGGGAACAATGTGGTGTTTATATTAAATGCCTGTGAATAGGGCACATTTCCGAAAGTAGTTACTAAATAATAAAAACAATAAACTTCACAGATATCTGAAATAGCCAGCTCGTTCTTTAATGTTCCGGCATCCGTTACATCCGTTTTCATTATGCCTTTGGCTTTTTCGAAATTTGTTAAAGGCCCGGTATAAAATTCGTCCCAAATATTATCAGCGATGGAACGGCCGGGGATATTATATTGAGATTCTGTTAAATACTGTACTTCAGTCCACTGCTGCTCAATTAAACGGAATATGTTATCGTTTTCACTCACGGAAGTCATGTTATTGGCCATCAGGTTCTCAGCTTGTGTAAACAACGCATAGGAAGGCACAGTCACGGGGTGTTTCGGATCAATATTTAGCTTTGTTATATCTTTTGTGCAGGCTGTTAATAACGTCGCTGCAGCAAAAATTAGTATTCTCTTTTTCATGTCTTTAATTTTGATTTTTTACTTAAAACTTCAGTTTTAAATTAAATGCGATGGTGCGTACTGTAGGGTATGAACCTTCCTGGATCCCCTGTATATTACCTGCGCTTAAGCCATCTTCAGGGTCAGAGTATGGGATATTTTTATGGATGATCCACAAATTATGACCTATCAACTGGAAAGTTACTCCTTTAACAGGCCCCAATTTACCTAATACACTGGATGGCAGATCGTAACCGATAAGCGCTTCTCTTAACTTAATAAAGCCTCCATCGTACACAAATGCCTTAAGTGGCAACAATCCTGCGCCATTACCCCATTCGCCATATGCGCTGCCATCAACCCTTACAGTGTTTGGCGCACCGGTGCTTGTTACGCCCGGGCGTATAAAACCACCGCTTTTTGAATCGTTGGTAAGCGGAGCACGAACTGAATTGCCCAAATCGTTGGTATAAGTAGTTAGCTGGTACAGCCCGTCATCCAAACCGTATGCAAGGTCATTTGAGAATATATCACCACCTTTACGGAAGTCGATCAGGAACGAAACATGAAAGTTTTTAAACAGCGTGAATTGGTTATTAATACCGCCAACCCATTTTGGATTGGTATTGCCAATGTTATTATTTGATGATTCATTGATAACATATTCGCCATCAGGACCAACAATTTTTTGGCCTTTATCATTGTAAGTATAATCTGTACCTCTTAAAATACCATATGGCTGGTTAAGCGGTGCGTTGAGAGATTCGCCGTTTTGGAAACCTGCTATCAGCAAATCCTGTGCTTCGTTGCCGCTGCCGTCTTTATACAGTGTAAGTACTTTGTTTCGGTTTGCCGACCAGTTAACTGTTATCTTCCAATTGAAATTTGGGGTGGCAACAGGTGTACCGCTTATGCTGATCTCGACACCTTTATTTTGTACCGTACCTGCATTTTGAAAATAGCTGGTATAACCGGTTGCTGTAGAAACGTTTACAGGTATCAACTGATCGATTGTTTTTGTTACATAATAGCTGCCATCAAAATGCAACCTGCTCTTAAAGAAGTCTAACTCCAGGCCGCCTTCTGCCGAACGTGTACGCTCAGGTTTTAAACTCAGGTTGTTTTTTAACAAATTTTGAATGGCTACGGGGTTGCCATCAAAAGGTGGACTAATATTGTAGGTATCCAATACCCTGTAAGCGGGGGCATCTGAACCTACTTCGGCATAATTTGCTCTTAATTTACCATATGAAAGCCAATCGAGGTTTTTAAGCAGTTCTGAGAAAATAAAGCCTCCGGACACTGACGGATACCAATAGGCATTATGCCCTTCAGGCAGCGTTGAAGAAACATCCCTGCGGATGGTTCCTTCCACGCTAAATAATTTTTTCCAGGTAAGCGTCGCGTCTGCAAATACTCCATCTACTTCTGATTTCTGCTGTAGTTCAGCAGCCGGAAGTGGTGAACTTACTGTGTTTGATAAAGAATAAATGCCAGGGATAACCAGGCCATTGTTGGTTTCAGCCTCAATGCTGCTTAAGTAGTCTTTCCTGATATTGGTACCAAGCAAGGCTTTTAAGTTAAAATCAGAGCCAAAATTTTTATCAACGTTAGCATACAGATCAAAGTTGGTTTCATGAAAATCTTTGTTATACCTTGAGTAGTAAGGCACACCAATACTACCTGAATCGTAACGTTCTTCGTCAAAATCAGAATAAGAATCCAACGATACCCTTCCGGTGAAACTCAACCACGGTGTAGCTTTATAAGTGGCATTAACATTACCCAGGTAACGGTTACGGGTAGCGGTAGCATAATTGTGCAAAACCACAAAATAAGGGTTATTCCAGTAAGCCGGGCCGGTATTTCCACTTGCCGGGTCGGCCATGTTCCAGGTAGTGTTTAAGTCAGGATGAAGGTCATAAGCCTGTTTTAACTCCTTGATGTCGTTGTTTAAGCCCCACCATTGCCTGAAACCCGTCATTACGTTCCTGTTATCGGAGTTGGTGCCATCGTAACCTGTACCTTCACCTGTTTTACCATTTTGGTTAGTATAATTTACGTTAGCGCCAACTGATAGCTTTGAGTTAATATTATAAGTGGCCCCGAAATCGACCTTGTTTTTTATATAGTATGTTCCGGGTACATCATCACGGTCATCACTCCTGGTGTAGCCTAATTTAAAGGTACCGTTATCACCTCCGTTAGTTACCATGATACTGTTATTGGTAGAAAGCGAATTAATAAAAAATGAATTGGGATTGTTTTTAGCTGCAACCCATGGTGTAGCTTTTCCATAGTTAGCTAAGCCCGGAACAAAAGCGTCCCATTGATAAATCTTTAAATTAGGATCAAAGGCTGTCCCGTTTGAAGCATCATCGCCGGTAGGGGCAACCTGTGCGTTAGGGTCATTAAAAAGACCGGGAGCTGAAATAAAGCCTGTACTGTACCCCTCACCGTATTGCGTCTGATACTTAGGCAAGGTAGATTTATCGGCTGAGTTATCGGTTAGGGTTGAATTAATAACTATACCCAGGCCTTTTTTAGCCTTTTTAGTAGTTATCAAAATAACACCATTACTACCGCGCGATCCGTAAAGAGCCGTGGCACCCGCACCTTTTAATACAGTGATGTCTTCAATGTCATCCGGGTTAATATCGGCAGCGGGAGTTCCATAGTCATAACCACCTGTACCAGTACTCTGCGAGGCCATAACTCCGCCTAAACCTGCGCCGTGAGAGTTATTTGTATTGGTATTGTCGATTGGGACACCGTCAATTACAAACAGGGCCTGGTTGCTTCCGTAAATAGATTTTATACCACGGATTACAACGTTTGTTGAGCCACCCAGCGTATTATTCTGCTTAATATCCAAGCCCGCCACTTTGCCCGATAATCCGCTAATAAAGTTACTCGAACGCTGTTTGCTAACTTCATCACCCGATACCTGTTGGGCTGCATAACTTTGCTGGTTTCGCGTCCTCGTTAAACCTAACGCACCCGTTACCACAACTTCGCCAAGTTGCTGGCTGCTGGCTACCAACACTACGTTAAGCGTATTTCCGTTTGCCGCTAAAGTTTGTACGGAATAGCCTAAAAAACTAAATGAAAGCTGAGCGCCATCGGGCACGGTTAATGAATATTTACCGTTAACGTCGGTTTGTGTACCGTTGGTTGTTCCTTTTATGCTCACCGATACCCCGGGGAGTGGTAAGCCATCTTCTTTAGCCGTAACCTTCCCGGTTACGGTGTGATTTTGCGCAAATAGCTGTGTTGTAGCTACAAGGAGAAAGCACAAATTCAAGAGTAGAATTTTTTTCATGAATAAAATATGAGTTTAATAGTTAATAATATTTACGTTTTTTGATCACGCAATTAAGGTAATAAACGTACGGCAAGTTTTCGTTTAACTAAAATATATTTCTGTAACTTCTCTTTTACAAATATACAATTAATTGTAACGAATTATTTACAATAAAATCATAAAACATTCCTGTTTTTTTGTCGTTTCAAAATCACTACTACCTTAGTTATCGAGATAACTACATTGATAATAATAGGGCAGTTAATAAGTTAATTGTGGCCGGAAAATACGCGAGGTATTTTCCGGCTTCTTTTTTAATAAACAATTGATATTTAATATATTGTGATTTATATTGTCAAATATTATCGAATATCATATACTATATGATAAAACATCTATTTACTTATTATTTATTATTTACCCGGCACCAGGGCTTTATAAACATTGTTCTTCTCCTGTTTCCCGGGATAATTTAGAGTTATGCCCTGGGTATTAACTAAATGTATTGATGCTTTTTACCGGTTGTAAATCCTCAATACGCTCGAAAAAAGTCTCAAATAATAAAATATTCCGCTCGAATAAATCCCCCTACCTTAATATTAATATGTTTTATACCTTTAAAGGTTATTGTACAGCGCTGAAATGAGGCTAAGGTTAAACCTGTTTGTTTTCTTTTTATTTGGGATCTGGTCATCGGGCATTGCACAGGCATCGACTGATAGTCTTTTGAGTAAATTAAACGCCGCATTAGCTGATAAAGAGCATTTTGTTAAACAAAAGCAGCATCGCATTGAAAATTTAAGTCACCAGGTATCCAACGCCCGTGATCTTACCTTAAAGTACATCCTTTATCAAAAGCTTTTTGATGAATACAAAGCCTTCAGCTACGATTCGGCTTATAACTATGCTAAAAAATTGCAGGTAACAGCCGGGCAGTTAAATGATCCGGTTAAGCTGGCCTTAGCTAAAATGGACCTGGGCTTTACGCTCATCTCCTCGGGCATGTTTAAGGAAACCCTGGAAACCTTAAACCAGATAGATGTTAAATTATTTACTGACAGCAATAAAATAGAATATTATTTTTTGAAAGGCCGCAGCTATTTTGATCTTTCTGACTTTGACCGCAATTCTGACTATTCAGCTATTTATAACCCCAAAGGCATTCAATGCATTGATTCGGCCTTAAGCCTAAGCAAACCGGGTTCTTATAATTTCTTGGCTTTAAGCGGATTGAAGGCGCTGCGAACAAGCAATTATCTATCCGGTACCAAAGATTATACCACATTACTTAACCTTCCAAACTTAACACCGCATCAATACGCAATTAACGCCTGCAGCCTAAGTTATATTTATGAAGTACAGGGCAAACAGGATGAATCAATAGCGCTGCTGATAAAAGCAGCAATTGCCGATATCCAATCGGCCACTAAAGAAACTGTCGCCATGTATAAGCTGGCTGATTATCTATATAAAAAAGGAGACCTTAAAAACGCCTATACTTATATTAACCAGGCAATGGACGAAGCTATTTTTTATGGCGCCCGGCACCGTCAGGTTACCATCAGCAGTATATTGCCTATTATCGAGTCTCAACGAATCAGCACAGTTGAACAGCAACGGAAGTCGTTATTCATTTATTCATCCATTATTACCTTGCTGGTAATTTTTGTGGTGGTATTTGCAGTCATCATATTCAGGCAATTGAAAAAGCTGCGCATAGCCGATGATATTATTAAGGCAGCCAATACAACCCTGCAGGAAAACAACAAAGCGCTTGAAGAGCTGAACCGGAATTTAAGCACAGCCAATAAGATCAAGAATGAATATATAGGTTATTATTTCAATATTAATTCCATCTACATTGAAAAACTGGAGAGCTTTCAAAAATCGCTCGAGAAAAAACTAAGCAGCAAAAGGTACGAGGATGCCCAGGCCGCTGTTAAAAACCTGAACCTCGAAAATGAAAGACAGCAACTTTTCCATACGTTCGATAAAGTTTTTCTTCGCCTCTTCCCCGATTTTATAAAAGAGTTTAATTCCCTGTTTAATGATGGCGAAGAAATCCTGATCACCGAAGGGCAGTTGCTCAGCACCGAACACCGTATTTTTGCACTCATCAGGATGGGCATTCATGATAATGATCGCATTGCAAAACTGCTGGGTTATTCTGTTAATACCATTTACTCCTACAAAAACCGCATTAAAAACAGATCGTTCATTGCTAATGATGAGTTTGAAGACCGCATAATGCAGATAGAAGCCGTATAAGCGGGCCTTTTCAAAAATCTTAAATCTATATTGGCCATTCGAAAAACTATCATAAATATTTGATAATAAGCTATTTATATATATTAACGGCTTATACTTTCTATATTGGCCCTGCGCTGTATTGTCAAAGCTGATCTGGCTTCTTTCCTTTGAATTGTAATCCGGCCGCATGCCGGGTACCAATTAACCAAACTTAAATTAAAACCCAATTAATGAAAAAGATCTACTTTTTAAGGTACATTTTTCCGTTGCTTTTTATTTGCTTGTCCAACTGGGTAATGGCCCAAACAGGCACAATAACCGGCCGGATAATTGACGAAAGTAACCAACCGCTCCCTGGCGCTACTGTTAAATTAAAGGGCACAACCAACAGTGCCGCAACTGATTTAAATGGTTACTTCAAATTAAACGCGCCGGCGGGGCAACAAGTGCTTACGGCAAGTTTTGTTGGCTATAAAACACTGGAGCAAACCGTAAATGTTAACGGTTCAGTAACCGTTAACCTGCAATTACAGCCTGCTTCGGTATTAATTAACGAAATAGCCGTTATAGGCTACGGCGTTGTACGCAAAAACGATGCAACCGGCTCTGTTGATGTGGTTACCTCCAAAGATTTTAACAAAGGAGCCGTAAACTCCATCCAGGATGCCGTTAACGGTAAACTGCCAGGCGTGGTTATTACCTCCAATAGCGGTGCACCGGGCAACACCTCCACTATCCGCATCCGTGGCATAACTTCAATCAACGCAAGCAGCGATCCGTTGATCGTAATTGATAACGTACCCTTAAGCAACGTGCCTGTTGGCGGTACTGCAAACATTTTAACCAGCATAAACCCTAATGATATTGAAAATATTACGGTATTAAAAGATGCGTCAGCTACTGCAATTTATGGTTCGCGCGGCTCAAGCGGAGTAATTTTAATTACAACCAAACGTGGCAGTAAAAAGTTTACCGTTGGCTATAATGCAACAGCATCATTATCTGTAATACCTAAAGAAGTTAATGTTTATACCGGCGATGAGTTCCGCGCCTTGGTTAACAATGTTTATGCTGGGCAAACTGCAATAACCTCCTTACTGGGAAAAGCCAATACCAACTGGCAGGACCAGATCTATAAAAAAGCATTTGGCCAGGATCATAACCTTAGCTTTTCAGGCTCGGCTAAAAACATGCCTTACCGCGTATCGTTAGGGTATAACAATTCTGACGGGATCTTGAAAACCTACAATTTTCAGCGCACCACAGCGGCAATCGGGCTGGATCCCAGCTTATTTAAAAATTCGCTTAACATCCATATCAACCTGAAAGGATTATACAACACCAATAACTTTGCCGATCAAACAGCTATTGCCAACGCAGTTAATTACGACCCTACTCAACCGGTTTATAACGGCAATACGCGCTGGCGAGGTTATACCACCTGGACCACCAACGGCAATACCGATATAAACGGCGCACCTGTTACCCTGGCGCCGGCCAACCCGGTTGCCCGCTTAAACGAAACTGATAATACTTCAACCTCCAGAAGAAGCATCGGCAACGTGCAGTTTGATTACAAGCTTCCTTTTTTACCTGATCTGCATGCTAACGTTAACTTAGGGTATGATTATGCCCAGGCCTTTGGCCATAACAATGTGCTTGACAGTACCCAATGGGTTTATGTTCCGGTAGCTTCAGGCGGTCAAAAATCAGTTTATAATACGGTTAACAGGAACCAGTTGGCTGAATTTTTTCTGAACTATAAAAAGAACGTTAAAGCAATTAACGGCGTAATTGACGCAACCGGCGGTTATTCCTATTCACATTTTTATACCGAAGGCAGCTCATCATCGTATGATTATAAACAAACAACGCTTAATGCAGCATCGGCCTACAAAACAGAATATTACCTCATCTCGTTTTTTGGCAGGTTAAATTACACCTTCGATAATAAATACATCTTAACCTTTACAATCAGGGACGATGGCACTTCAAAGTTTGCTCCTAAAAATCGCTTTGGCTTGTTCCCCGCGGCAGCATTTGCATGGAGAATTAAGGATGAGGATTTCTTGAAGGGCAGCAATACCATCTCTGACCTGAAATTACGCCTTGGCTATGGTACAACCGGCCAGCAGGATCTGAACAATAATAACAACTACCCATACCAGGCGCGTTTCAGCCGGAGCGATAACTCGTCGCGTTACCAGTTTGGCGATCAGTTTTACTATACCCAGCGCCCTGAAGGTTATGATGCCGGTATAAAGTGGGAATCAACCACTACCAGCAATGCCGGTATTGATTTCGGTTTCCTTAATAACAGGTTAACAGGCAGCATTGATGTTTATTATAAAAAGACATCAAACCTGCTGAACATAATCAACGTACCGGTGCTGAGTAACTTCTCATCAACGCTGTTGCAAAACGTTGGCGATATGCAAAACAAAGGCGCCGAGCTAAGCATTAACGCAGTTGCTATTGATACCAAAGATGTAAATTGGCAAATTGGCTACAACATATCATACAACAAAAACAAGGTAACCAACCTGAACGGCAGCAGCGATCCTGATTTTATTTCAACCAACCCGTTTTCGGGAATAGCCGGTACTACTTCGGGCCTTATCCAGGCTAACAAAGTGGGCTATCCAATTAATTCCTTTTATGTTTTCCAGCAGATCTACGACACTAACGGAAAGCCCATTGAAGGTGGTTATGTAGACAGGAACAAGGACGGGCAAATAAACAGCGCGGACCAGTACCTGTACAAAAAGCCAGACCCAACGGTTGTAATGGGCATTAATTCAAGCGTAAGATACAGGAAATTTGATTTCAGCTTTTCAGGACGGGTAAGTCTGGGCAATTATAACTATAACAACGTGGCCTCCGGCAGTACCTATCGCGGCTTGTATTCATCACTGGGATATTTGGCTAATCAAACAAAATTTGCCGACGACACCAAGTTTACCAACGCGCTGCAAACCAATCTTTCAGACTATTACATCCAAAACGCATCATTCTTCAGGATGGATAACATGAGCGTTGGCTATACTTTCCCAACTTATGCCAATAACAGGTTGAAACTGCACATAAGCGCAGGCGTACAAAATGTATTTGTAATAACCGGGTACAAAGGGCTTGACCCTGAAATAAGCGGTGGCCTTGATAACAATTTCTTCCCGAGGCCGCGCATCTATCAGCTTGGTTTAAACGCTAATTTTTAATTATAACATCATGAAAGCATATAAAATATTTACCATACAGGCAGTCATGATAGTCATGCTTGCCACTTCATGTACAAAAAAGCTGGATACCAAGCCAATCGATCCTTTGGTAACCACTTCGGCAACAGTTTTTGACAACC
>JAQBOS010000174.1 GCA_028287925.1 Mucilaginibacter sp.
CTGCAATAGATAAGCCGCCGGCAGCCGTCCACAAAGCAACGGCTCGTCCGCGTTTAACATTATCATGCGCAAAATTTTGTTTTAAGATTGATAATGAGCTTGGGATCATAATAGCCGCACCAATTCCCTGCAACACTCTAAAACAAATCAAACTAATTGCACTCCACGAAAGACCACAACCTGCAGATGCAACTCCAAACACGATCATACCAATTGTAAAAAGGCGTTTCGACCCAAGAAGATCACCCATCCCACCTGCACTTAGCATCAATACTGCGAAAGCAATAGTATAGGCATCAACAATCCATTGCAACTCGCTTATATCCGCAGCAAACGATTTTGAGATTTGCGGGAGGGCAATATTTACTATGGACACATCAAGTTGCGACACCACAAAGGCCAGGCTGGTAGTGCCTACAACAAAAGCAAAGGATAGTGTATTTTTGGCAACAGCACTTTTAACGGGCTTTTCCATGCCGGCAAAATTATCATTAATTGTACCGGACTGCAACGATAATTTGATAGAGTTTATAGTTAATATGTAAGATTAACGTAAATCAGATTCCCCATTAAATGTCATTAAAAGTATCTTAGCCGTATTAATTAAAACCTCCAATAATTTGATCGATATAAAGCAGTGCGATATTAATGTTATATGATATTGCAATACAAACCTATAAGCAAACGTATACTTATTTATGGGCCGATGATGGGGAAACTTATCTGAACAGGTTCTATAAAAAAGATGACCTTGAAAAGGAGCTGGTTACGCCCGGTGTCATCTATTTTTTAGTTTATGCGGATGATAAAGCCGCAGGGTATTTTAAATTAAAGCAAAATGCGCTGCAGCCTCACTCAAAACAGCAATGCCTCGAAATAGAAAAGCTGTACCTGCTACAACAATTTGCCAGTAAAGGGACAGGTAAAATAATTATGAACTTTATATACGATCTCGCCAAACAACAGCAACGCCCTATACTGTGGTTAAGAGTTATGGACAGCAGCCCGGCTAAATTATTTTATGAAGCATTCGGCTTTAAATAAAGTGATAAAACCTATTTAGATTATCCCTTTATGATTGATTAATACCGATGGCTCCTCACTATGGTTGCTGAGAAATAGGTGACAATTAAAACACCCTGCCAGGCAATAGGCTTATGCTTTTATTGGCCAGTTCGTCATTTATTATTACCTGGCAGGATAGTTTTACTACCCGGCCATCATCTTTTTTTAGGTGAAGATTTGAAAGTCTTCCATTTTGGGGTAACACGGGATTAATGTTTGAGGAGATGGTAACCATACAGGTAGCGCATTTCCCCATCCCGGTGCATTGTCCAAAATCATCGCGTCTTAAATAATCCTTTATAAGCATCCTCAGATCTGCATACTCACGCGGGTAGGTTTTCACCCTTATTTCTTCATCGCCCTGAACTAAAATAAAATCTATAAAGTTTTTAATCCCCTTCATTTAGGTAAAGTTTGTAAAAAGTGTTGCAGAACAATGGCATGATTATACTGCTCGTCTTTAGCAGCATACAGTAAGGTAATGGTTTTGTGTGTTTGAATTGTGGTCAGCAGATTTTTCAAGACCGGGTTACTTACCAGCTCTGTAAAGTATTCATGTTGAAACTGCTGCCATTTTTGCGGATCGTGGTTAAACCATTTTCTCAATGTAACGGATGGGGCAATATCCTTCATCCATTCATCTATCATGGCTCCTTCCCTGGTGAGCCCTCTTGGCCATAAACGGTCAATCAGTATCCTGTACCCATCGGTTTCCGCCGCGGGTTCATATATTCGTTTTACAGGTATGTTATGCATAGTTAGGTCCAGCCATGCAAAGTTAATAATATTAAGCGCCTTCCTGTGTACTTCCGCTACCAGGTTTCTTTCTTTTTAGTAATAATTTCATACGCCTCCTTTTTAAGGAGATCTGTGTGCGGGCACCTTCATTCTCTGTTAGCTGGTCGTTATAGCCTGATATAATATTCCGGTATGACAACACTCCCATCACCCGGTGATCATCTGCGTTAACTACCGGCAGCACATCACCGTTTTGTTTAGCCATTAATTCAACTGCAGTGCGTAAGCTGTCATTATTATATACCAGCAAATAATCAAGCTGTATAATTTCCCTGAGTATTACATCAGCAGGCTCCAGGTAAAGATCTGTTAGCTTCACGGTTCCTGCGTATTTCAAATTATCATCAACGGTTATTAAATAACTATCCCCGATGTTTTTTGAAGAAAGGAGTTCAATTGCTTCACCAACCGTATTGCTTATTTTTAGAATTGCACCCTCATTATTGATTACTTCTGAAACTTTTGTTCTTTGCAAAACATCGGGTTCGTATGAGTCGGGGGTAACTACCCCACGCCGGGCAATCTTCTCGGTCATAATAGTGTTTTCCATCAGGAAGAAAGAAACAATATAGGCCGCTGTACATGCCCCAAGCAGTGGCAATAAAGCATGCGATTGCATGGTTGCCTCCAAAGCAAAAGTAATACTGGTTAAATATGCCCTTGATGCCCCGGCAAACATAGCCGACATGCCAATCAATGCCGCCATGGGTATAGTTATACCCAATTCAGGAAACCAGCTTATTAACAGGGAGCCAATGATTGCGCCCGCGGCACCGCCTATAGTTAATAACGGCGCCAGGGTACCGCCTGATGTTCCGCTGCCCAAAGCAATGGCCCACGACAGGAATTTTAAAAACACCAGGCTACACAGCAAAGTTATTGGCCAGCTGCCTGAAAGAATTCCCGTAATGTTATCATATCCCACTCCTAAAGTATGTGGTGCAAAATATCCAATCACTCCTACCGCCAAGCCACCTAAAGCCGGGTACCACATCCAATGAACGGGGATTTTTTCAAAATAATCCTCAATTAGATATACTATCTTAGTTATTCCTATTGATAAAAAGCCAATTAATACACCAATAAAGCTGTAAACTGCCAGCGCCATATTTGACGGCGTTACCAGGTCGGGCATTTCAAATACCGGTCCGGTTCCAAATAATAAATGATGACCTGCCGCACCTGTTATACAGGCAAGTGCTACCGGAAGTATTGCCCTGGGTGAAAATTCAAATAACAATAGCTCAATAGCCAGGAACACAGCAGCTATAGGCGTGCCGAAAATAGCCGACATACCAGCCGTTGCGCCCGCCGCCAAAACAACCTTACGCTCATTAGCGCTGATCTTAAACAATTGCCCTAAAGTTGAGCCTAATGCCCCGCCTGTTGCAATAATAGGTCCTTCTGCACCAAAAGGCCCACCGGTCCCAATTGCTATAGCTGATGAAATTGGTTTAAGGAAAGTTATAGATGGCTTTATCCGGCTTTCGTTCACCAGGATTTGCTCCATAGCTTCAGGGATACCGTGGCCGCGAATTGCTTTTGAGCCATAAAGCGCCATAAACCCAACTATGATGCCGCCTATAGCAGGAATAAAGATTACCCAGATCCCTAAATGGTTGCTTGCCGGGCTGCTAAAGCCAAGGTCTATTTTACCATAAAAAGCCGCATTGGTAACAAAGTTGATAAGCGTAACCAAAAATTTAGCGATAAGGCTTATAGCAATTGCTACGGTAACTGACATCAGGCAGATGCGGATCAAACGATTTTTTTGCAAGAACCCCTTTTTTGAACCATCTTCCCTGGTTTCCATTTTGCTTAATAAAGGGGAGATGGGGATGTCTTTGTCGTACTCTTTTCGTGTCATTTTATTTGTAAAAATTGCCTGTTAAATAATTTTGCAAAGGTAATGTTTATTCAAAGCGCCGGGAAATAAATTTTACTTTTTATATTGCATAAACAATATAATACAATATATTATAGCTAATTTTATACATTATTTAATTGCATAAACAATATAAAAACCTACATTATTCATATTGCTCCTATAAAATATTGCATCTTATAACTATTATTGCACAACAATAATTGAATGAAAGATCTCAAACAGGAATGTGACCTTAAAAGCTGCTTTTTATGCTCATCATGCATCCCCGACTGGCTGCCTGCTATTGCTGCGCATAAAAAGAATATCGTACTTAAAAAAGGCCAGGAGATTTTTAAAGAAGGCGATCCCGTTGAAGGGATCTTTTTTGTTTACTCCGGCAAGGTTAAGGTACATAAACGATGGGACGATGATAAAGAACTGATCCTGCGCTTTGCAAAAGGCGGAGATATTTTGGGACATTTAGGGCTTGGTGATGATCCGCTTTATCCGATATCGGCAACTGCAGTTGAAAACACCGTTGTATGTTATGTAAAGATGGATTTTTTTGAATCTACACTAAATGTAAATCCGCAATTCGCAGTTAAACTGATGAAACTTTTTGCAAACGCCCTGCAGGAATCTGAAAAACGAATGCGCAACCTGGCCCACATGCCGGTAAAAGAACGCATTGCACAGGCGCTTTTATCACTCAAAAACCAATTCGGGCTTAATACTGACGGTTATATAGATATTGAGCTGCCCAAACAGGACATTGCCTCATACGCAGGAGTTGCCTATGAAACCTTTTTTAAAGTAACCCAGGAATTTCTGCAAGGCGGTTTGATCGAGGTGAATGGAAAAAGCTTTAAGCTGTTGAATGAGGATGGTTTAAAAAAGATTGTTGCAATGTAATCCCCCCTTCGTCATGCCGAATTTATTTCGGCACCCCATCATCAAGGTCGTCACCAGAAAAATCTACTTCCAGGCATATAAAAATACTTGATGGATACTTAGCAAGTGAGGTGCTGAAACAAGTTCAGCATGACGTTTGGAGATGGCTCTCACTACAGCTCAATCTCCCTCCCCTGTTCCGGAAAAATTAAATTAAACCCTAATTTATTCTGTGCTTTTATTTGTGCTTTAAGCTTATCAATATTAACCTGTGGTGGCTTAACATGAGTAATCACCAGGTTAAATCCTTTAAGCGCATCCGCACCTGTTAAACCAGCAAGATCATCCATTTCCTTCATCAGCCAATTTGGGGTTAAGTGGCCGAACAGCGTTTTATCAGGCTGCTCATTGGGGAATGAAGTTTCAATCATAATCCCTTTCAGCTTATTACTTTTTATCAAGGGAGCAACTGCCTCCCACAAAGCATGCAGGTTATGGCTTTTTTCTATCTCATCAGGCCCAACATCACCTAAATACAAAATATAGGCATCCTTACTATTTACTAAAAATGCAGTGCTTTGCAAGTTTGAATGGCTCAAAAGGAAAGCTTTTACACTCATCTCTGTATTTTTAATAGCCAGGCTGCTATCGGGCGTTAAAACCTGGTAGTGGTATTTTTTAAGCAAGGGTGCCTCTCCCTCATCTGCAAAATTGGCCCAACTTTCCCAGGTAAAATAATGTATTTTAATGGTTTCCAAACAGCTGGCCAACCCATATATGGTTTTAGCCGAATCATCCGGCGAGTTGATGATAAGGCCTGAAACATGGTCAAGGTGTGCATGTGAGATAAAATATCCTTTAATATATTGCTTCAACACTTGCTCGGCAGACACGTTAAACACTTTGTTGCTGACGGCTTTCTCAATACCATAATGCAGCGTGCCCGCATCAAGGCAGATATAATCATTGGTTCCGGTTGCAGCGACCATATAGGCCGATAAATTACTTTCATCAATACCACCTTTTATACCAAGGGGGACTACTTTAAAGGATTTTGTCTGCTGCGAAAATCCTAAAACCGGCAATAGTATAAAAAAACACAAAACACTGAATAAAAAATAGTTACGCAACATTATATAAAGATTTTTAAGACTTGCTTTTTGTAAGACTTACGAAGTTTTAAAAACTTCGTAAGTCTGTTGTGAGTTTATTAAAACAACATGCCTAAATTATTATTATAAATCAACATATTTGCTGTAAAGATTTAAGGAAAAGTTATAAACCATTGGCAACTTTGGTAAAACTGACCACTAATCGCCAACCTCTGATCACTATAGAAATCCTGATGGAGAAAAAGAAAATATTAATTACAGGCGCCAGTAAAGGGTTAGGACTGGCCATATCTAAAAAGCTATCAGGCGAATACACTTTAATATTACACGCATCAAAACCCGAAAGCTTTACAGATCTTGAACCGGGCAGCCAGATCTTATGCGCTGATTTTTCAGATCCGGATGCTATAAACAGTTTTTGCAAGCAGCTAAAAAAGGAGCATGGGGATTTATACGGCGTTATAAACAATGCAGGCGTAACTTTTGATAAGCCGCTGAACTATCAGCCTGAAAAAGAAATTGATGCCATGCTGAATGTAAATTTGAAGGCCCCAATCCTGATCTGCAAAACTGCCATGAAAATTTTCAGCCTTACGCAGGAAGGTGTTATTATAAATATCAGCTCGGTAGTTGGTGAAAGCGGCAATGCTTTTCAATCAGTTTATGCTGCTACAAAAGCTGGATTGACTGCACTTTCAAGGTCCTTAGCACAAGAAGCGGCGGCAACCAATACCGAACATAAAATAAGGGTATTAAGTGTATCGCCAGGTTTTATTGAAACCGACATGACAGCTGCAATACCCGAAGCAATAAAACAGAAATACTTCAATATGATCCCGGCTAAAAGATTTGGAAAGGTTGATGACGTGGCAGATACTATTGCGTTCCTGCTATCAGAAAAGGCATCATACATTAACGGAACAAATATCCACATCAACGGCGGTTTAATATGACAGAAGAAGAAAGAGCAGCCTACTTAGATACAATAATGAATGGCAACCTGGTTGGGGTTAATCCGTCGCAATTACTGCTGCACGGCCCTACAAAACGGCTGGTAAATACCTATCACTGGCATTCGCCTTATAAAGGAATTGTAGCCAGCTATTCACCAACTGAGAGGGATGTAGAAGATCATTTCAATGTATTTCGCGGTGTAGACCAGATCGAGGCATTTGCACAGGCAACCATTGTTTCGTGCGCAACTTTTTTGGAATGCCGCAAGCTAAAAGGCTTGCCCGATGTATTAAGGGATAAATTTGTGCCCGCATTTATAAGTATAGGCAACGTTAGCTTCCAGAATTACCTGGAGCTGGGTGATACCTTTATAAGCATTGGCAACATTACCTTTTATAAGTGGCGGCAAATGGTTTGCGACGGGCGCATTTATAAAGTGCCAAAGGGCCTGGACCTTGACGAATATTTTAGTGATTTTACCGAAGAAAGATTATTAAAATATGATATTAGCAAAGATTTTATAAAAGTGGCCGAATTGCATGACATTACGGGTCGCGCAATTCTTATAGAATTATTTAACAAATTAGCATAATATGGAAAACGAAAGACAAGAAATACTTGACGGTTTATTGGAGGTATTAAAAACAGTACGAACAATTGATCCGGAAAAATTAGTTGGCGTAACTGAAGAAACCGACTTTCTTACAGACCTGAGCACCCCATCAACCGAGCTGATAAATATTGCTGCAAAAGTGGAGCAGAAATTCGATATTGAATTTGAAGATGAAGACATCGACAGGATGGGTTCAAAAGTAAAAGACGTTATCGATTTAATAATAATGGTAAAGGAACGCAGCGCAAATAAATAATTTATGAATGTAACAGGCAGAAAAGTAGCGGTTGTTGGCATGGGCGGGGCTTTTCCAACCTGTACAGACCTGGATGATTTTGATAAAAAATTATTTGCCGGTGAAAGTTTGATCCGCAATTGGCCTAAGGCGGCCGCCTATGATAAGCAGATCCGTTCAATGGTGGCCGGTTATATTACCGAGCCCGAAATGAACCTGGAGGCTATTCATCCGGTACCGGAAACGGAATACCCCGAAACGTACGTCGACCATCTTGGACGCATTCCCGACCTTAACCTGGCTACTGCCGACCTTGGCTGCGTTTGGGCCATGTTAGGCGCACAGGAATCAATCAAAATGGCCGGTTGGTCAAAAGCTGAAGTGGAATCAGAACAAACCGGTGTTGTTATTGCCTCCGGTGGTGGCGGCAACGTGATTTCACGTCATGCCTGGCATGCATTTTATGAACTTGGTAAAAAAACCCGCATGGCCGGTTCTCATACTGTCGACAGGGCAATGTCATACCGTGAGGCTGCCAACGTATCTTGTCTTATCCGTAATAAAGGGGTTTGTGAATCCATTATATCAGCCTGTGCTACCGGCCTCGGCAATATCGGCTACGCTTACCGCCTTATAAAATTCGGCCTGCAGGATCGTGCCATTACGGGTGGCGTTGAAGGTACAGCGCTCGAAACTTTTATTGGCTTTGATGCCATGCAGGTATTAAGCAAAGGTTTCGCACCTGAACAAAGCTCTCGTCCTTTCGATATAAAAAGGAATGGTTTTGTTTGCTCATTTGGCGCCGGCATTGTTGCGCTGGAAGAATATGAAATGGCAAAAGCCCGCGGTGCAAATATCCTTGGCGTTATTGATGAGTATTTCAATAATTCTGACGGTGACGGTAACATGTTCTATCCATCATACGATGGTCAGAAAAGGCTTTGGAAAGGATTAATGACTGGTGGAAATATCAAACCGGATGTTGTTAAAGTACACGGCACAGCTACACCCGTTGGTGATATTTTGGAATTGATAAGTGTTGTTGATGCTATTGGCGAAGAAGGCTATCATATTTCGGCGCCAAAAGCGCAGTTCGGGCATATGCTTGGCGCGGCTGGGTCAGTTGAATTTATTGCATCGTTGCTGATGCTTAAAAATCAAAAAGTATTGCCTTGCATAAATTCGGATGAGTTAAATCCTGAATTAGAAAACTTTCAAAAGAAAGACGGTTGGGAAGGATCGGACAAACCGGCCGCAGCTTACCGCCACCTGATTTCGCAGGAAACCGTAGCAAAAGAAATTAACCAGATAGTTTGTTTAAATTATGGCTTTGGCGGTACAAACAGCGCCATGTCTGTTTCAAGGGATGATAGATAACAAAGATAAAGTTGCGGTAATATTTGGTGTGCGAAACGAGAGTTCCATTGCTTATGATATTGCTGTAAAGCTGCATCAATCAGGCTGTAAGGTTGCGTTAAGCTATGTAGCCGATACAAAAAAAGAGGTTTTGTACCTGATGGAGCAAAACGGCATGGATCCCAAACTATCTGCCGAAGTTGATGTACGAAATGAGGAAGAGATCAGCGCATTTATGCGGATGGTTTATGATACCGCCGGCCCGATAGATTACGTTTTACATGGGGTAGCCTTTGGTACGCAATCGGTGATGTGTTACAGCATCCCAGGCAGTGATGAACCACCTCCCTCCTATATTGACATTCCGTTTGACGATTTGATGGATGCTTTCAACATCAGCGCCTATTCATTATTAAGGGTTAGCCGGGTTGCGCAGCCATTACTGGCAAAAAACGCGTCCATTTTAACGCTTACATATAACGCATCGCAGCGGGTTTTCCCGGGCTATGCAGGGATGGCAATTTGTAAAGCTGCTTTAGAAAATATAATGATCTACCTGGCCAGCCACTTTAGAGGTACCGGTGTAAGGGTAAACGCAATTTCGGCCGGATTGGTTATGACCACCTCCTCCGGCGGCATCTTTGGCGTTCGTAAGCTGCGCAAAATGGGTAAGTTTACCGCCCCGCTTGGCAATATTGATTCGGGTGACGTAGGTGATGCCGCGCTTTATTATTTCTCCGATCTTTCAAAAAGAGTAACAGGCAATATCCACTTTGTTGACGGCGGCTTTAATATTATGGGACTTGGAGTGGATGGAGAAGGAAATTAAAAAGACACTGGACGAAATAACCCCCGCTCAAAAGTTTTCAGCTGGCAACGATATTGTGTTTATTCCTGATTTTGAAAAATCCTTTACAGAATCATTTAAAAACAAGGTTTACACCGCAAATGAGATAGCGTATTGCGATCAGTTTGAAAACCCGTTGCTGCGTTATGCTTCAACCTGGGCCGCAAAGGAAGCGGTTTATAAAGCGGTAAAGCAAATTGATCCTTCGGCCTTAGGCCCTAAAAAGATTGAGATCCTCCGTGATAAACCTGTCGGCCGCCCCACCGTTATAATTCACCGCGATTCTGCTAAATTTGATATCGCCCTTTCTATTTCGCACGATGGCGATTATGCCTGGGCGATTGCCTTTATAGAAAAAAATGATTGAAGTATTTTCTTTAAAAAGATCAATATACGTTGGCTGTAATGCTGAGCCACAAGCCTGTCCTGAGTTTATCGAAGGAAGCATGCGGGCAAAGGCCTCTCCGCGCGTCGCCCTTCGACAAGCTACCCACCATGTCATTGCGAGGAACGAAGCAATCGCGTACTATACAGAGCGGGCGGAAAGGTGTAGAACCTTCACAGGGGTTGTGCATGGCGTGCGGTTGCCACGCTACGCTCGCAATGACATTTTTTTTATATTATGACAGACCATTACTTTGAAAATAATTTAGCTAACCTGCACTACTATAAATTTGGTAGCGGCAAACAGGTTATGCTGAGTTTTCATGGCTATGGCATGCATGGCAAGCAGTTTAAACTGCTTGAATCCGCCTTGGGCAATAAATATACTTTTATTGGATTCGACCTGTTTTTTCATAAAGAAACCAAACTAAAAAATCAAAGTCTGCCCGCTGTTAAGGAAGGGATCTCCAAAAAACAATTTGCAGACTTTATTCTTGACTTTTGCAGGCATGAATGCATTGAACGCTTTTCGGTTATCGGTTACTCCATGGGAACGCATTATGCAACCGTTGTCGTGGAAGAGCTTGCGAGCATGATTGACGAGTGTATTATTACTGCTCCCTCCGCTTTAAATCCCGGTAAGCTGATCCCATTCTTCAGCAAGAATAAAACCGGGAATAAGATCTTGGAAAAGCTGGCACTTAATGAAACTATCTTAGTAAGAATGCTCAAACTATTCAAGCAGTTAAGATTAATTGATGCCGAAGCGTATAAAATTTTATTTGGCGAGATTGGTACCGCCGAGCTCCGGTTTAATTTTTATGCCTGCTTTACCTATCTGCGCTTTTTTGAAACCGATGAAACCAGGCTGCTAAAGGCTTTAAATGAGCAAAACATAAAAAGCATCTTTATATTTGGCAAACGCGATAAAGCTTTCCCGCCCGGTATTGGCAAGGAATTTATTGCCCAAGTAAACAATGCCAGTGTAATTGTATTAAATGAAGGCCACGAAATGATCAAAAGAGATTTCGTAGCCAGGTTAAGCGATCTGTTATTATGATAATTAAGGCCAAACCACTTCCTTTTTTCCTGATCAAATGGGGCTCATTATTCCTGATGTGGTTTTTTAGGCGGCGTTTTAACAAAATGATCATCAACCCTGTCGACATAAAACCCAACCATTCCTACATATTAATGTGCAACCATTTTGGGTTTTTGGATGGCTTTTTTGCCTATTATCTCACCTTTAAAATGATAGACAAGCAGCAAAGGCTAAAAGGTTTGTACACCATGTCTGTAAAAAAGCAGATGGAGAAAAATTGGTGGCTAAAATACTGTGGCTCATTTTCTGTAGAGCCGGGAAGGTGGTCGATAAAAGAAAGCCTTGAATATGCTGCTGAATTAATGAACACACCCGGTAATATCCTGCTTTTTTTCCCGCAGGCCGAGCTGGAATCGCAGCATATCGGGCATATCGAATTTAAAGACGGGATCAATGAAATTGTGAACCGCATTAAAGGCGATTGCCAGCTGATCTGGAGCAGCACTCTGCTTGAATATTTTGAAAGCACCAAACCATCAACCTATTTTAATGTTTTGGATTGTGGCACAAACCGCAACTTCAATTTTGACGCGCTCAAGCAAAATGTAAATGCATATCACCTGCAAAGCATGAAGAAATTGGTTCGGTTTACAAAGGAACCAAAATAAAAATCAATAAAACCTAACGCAGGGCTTCGCCCTGCGAATTGTCAATATTTTCTATTGACCTATCCTCTTCAACCCCGCCTTTGCATCATTATCAATATCCGTCAGATAATCATGAATTCCCATATCAATTGCCTGGTGGCGAAGCGCAAGTTTTTGTATTCATGCCGGCTAAGCGTTCCATTTTTACAAGCGGAACACCCGGAACGCTATGAAACACACTGACAATCAGCTTATTAACTTTTTATTAAAGATTCAGAAGCTATAAATATCTAATAATCAACATGTTCCACCATTATTTATGTCAAAAACACACGTTACTTACTGACCAATCCTTTTTAAACCAGCCTTTGCATCATTATCAATATCCGTTTGATAATCATGGCTTTTCATATCAATTGCCTGGTTATAATAAATGGCGGCTTTTTTATATTCCTTTATTTCTTCGTAAATATTACCGATCATCAGCGCAGAATTTGCAGCAAAA
>JAQBOS010000234.1 GCA_028287925.1 Mucilaginibacter sp.
ATTTCTCTCTTTTTTGGGATCCTGGTTTTGATTGTGGCATTGGCGGCGTTGATAAGGTACCCTGATATGGTAAATGCCCAATTAAAAATAGATTCGCCAAACTCGCCAAAACCGGTTGTGTCAAAAATATCAGGGAAATTGGTTCAGCTGTTGGTAAAAGAAAATGAAACTGTTAAGGCAAATGAGCCTTTAGCCTATTTGGAAAGCACTGCCAGCCATACTAAGGTGCTGGCGCTTATCACAAATCTGAAGGAATTGCAACAACAGGTACTGCAAAATAAACCTTTAAACGGAGAGCTTTTTAACCAGGCTGATAACATACAGTTTGGTGAGCTGCAGGCAGGTTACCAGGTGTTTTTCCAGGAATATTTGTTGTACAGGTCAACCGTGGCTAATGGTTTTTTGGTAAAAAAGAAGACTTACCTGCAAAGGGACCTTACTGATTTAACTAAACAGCAGCAGCAACTTAAGGCAGAAAAAGCCATTGAGCAAAATGACTTTTCGCTGGCTGATGAGGAATATGAAATGCATAAAAAGCTGGCATTGCAAAAAGTGGAAACCAAGGCTGAATTCAGGCAGGAGGAAAGCAAATACCTGGCGAAAAAAACAACCCTGTTACAAACAGAATCGGCATTAATAACCGGTGATAATAATTATGCGGCTAAGCAAAAGGAGATCCTGGAGCTGGATAACCAGGTGCAGGAAGAGCGGTCGAAATTTTTGCAGGCGCTTAACAGCCTGATAAGTACTGCCGAAGATTGGAAAAGTAAATACGTACTGAGCGCATCGCAGGCCGGCAAGCTTTCATATGCTGGTATTATTCAGCAAAACCAGGTGCTTTCTCCCAATCAGGAGGTGTTTTACATAGATCCGGGTAATGAAGCTTTTTTTGGGGAGATGACCATATCGCAAAACAATATGGGCAAGGTAAAAGAAGGGCAGCAGGTGCTGGTAAAGCTCAGGAGCTACCCTTTTGAAGAATATGGAATGATCCGAGGAAGGATAAGATACATTGCTGATGTGCCTTATAAAGACAGCGTTTTTATTTCGAAGGTGGATTTTAAGATCATGAACTCATCCGATCTTAAAAAGCCCATCCACCTGAAACAAGGTATGATGGCCGATGCCGAGATCATTACGCAAGATGCGACTATTTTACAGCGTATTGGCCGGAGCTTTTTCAAAATTGTAGGCAATAAGTAAGATTGCGAGAGTCAGGATTGTAAGAATCAAGAGGCAGGAAATCAGGATTCAAGAGATAAAATAGCATCTTTTATTTTTAGTCCCTTTCAATAGGTTTGGTAATTAAATACACATAGCCCAAAACGCTGTGCCGGGTGGGTTTATCTATAAACGCAGGCATAATGTTTTCCTGCGGGTAAGTTATAAATGAGCGTATTATAGTAAAGTGTACATGGTTTTGTACCAGGTAGTCCATTGAGCGCTGGCTTACATAAAATACAGCTGGTTTGTGCGGTGTGAATTTATCGAACTCTTCTATCGGCAAAAAATTAACCGGCCTTTTGCAATAGAATTGGAAAATATTGTTTTCGGTTTTTAACGAATAGATCAGGAAGCTGTCAAATGGTTTTTGATTGATGTATTCAGCCGCGGTAGTTTCCCCCTGGTAGCTTGCTATCTTTTTAAAAAAAACAGTATTAAGGTAAAAGCCAACAAATAAGGCAGCTGCACAACTAAAAAAGAAGAGCTTTTTATGTGCTTCTTTAACCCGCAATGCAACAAGCAGGAGTACGATGCCAAAAATTAGACAGTCAGCAATAAAAAACAAACTGCTATCAGGTTTAAAAAAATAGTTTAAAACAACAATAACAAGCGGCAATGTTATAATGAAACTCCATTGCGAAATAGCCCTTAGCTTTGTTCCGAATTTGCTTAGTTGCTCAAAGTAAACGGGGGCTGTAATAACAGCAAACAACGGGAAAATTGCATTGGTATAAAATGGCAGCTGGAAGCCTGAAAGCGAAAAGAGCAATAACAGCAGTAAGCCACCGCTTAAGGAATAGTACTCCGGCAGCTTTTTATGCTGAAAAATGTTTTTGATGTTTTTAAATATAGCATAATAAAACAACAGGCACCAGGGTGCAAATGCCCACAGTAAGGTGTGCATATAAAAAAATATACTGCCTGATGCCGCCTTGCGGTTAATTGGCCCGGTATTTATAAAACGGCCAAACTGGCTATCCCACAAAAACCACTTAATGCCCGAAACATGATGCATGCCAAAAACTACTTTTTCGGGGTGCAGATCAAACTGGATGTATAAAGCATAAAGCTCGGGCAGGGTGAATATAATGGTAAGTATTGCCAACGCTAACCACTTAAATTTAAATAAACCGGTAAACTTTTTTTGAAAGATAAGCTGCCCAAGCAGCGCACCGCCAATGGCAACTATTACAAACAATCCTTTTGTCATAATAGCGCATGCGGTAAGCAGGGCTGCTAATAGGAGGTCGGCAGCTGTGTAACGTTCCTGTAGCCTGGAAATATGATAAATTGCAGCGATAATTAGACCCATAAGGTAAGGCTCGGCCCGCAGATCAGTATTTGACAGCAGTATGTGCTGGGCTGTCATCACCATTAATACCGCTATAAACGCTATCTCCTGGTTATAGTATTTCCGGGTAAACAGGTAAGTATATAAAAGGCTGATAAGGAAGAATATCAATGCAGGCAACCTGTAAGCCCACGTACATATGCCAAATATTTTAAAGCTTAACATTATTGCCCAAAAAGGAAAATGCGGTTTATCAAGCCAATCAACATTGTTATAGGTAAAAAGCTCAAAAAAATCTTTTTTGTAAACCAGGTTTTTCGCTAATGAAGCATACAGGCCGGGGTCGTCCGTAAAAAATTTAACGTTTATCCCTGCAAGGTTAACTGCAAGCGCTAATACAAATAATAAAAGGTAAAATATTTTATTTGTATCCTTCATTTAATGGTGTGGGCAGTTTTAAATATACCGGCAAATATAGCTTAAGCAG
Organism: Mucilaginibacter sp.; assembly: GCA_028287925.1. Taxonomy (GTDB): domain Bacteria; phylum Bacteroidota; class Bacteroidia; order Sphingobacteriales; family Sphingobacteriaceae; genus Mucilaginibacter. Next base: position 3,003 of record JAQBOS010000234.1, read on the forward strand.
TTAAATAAAGTTGCAAACGGGCAAAGTGAGAGGCTTTCAAAATAAAAAAACCTCACACCTTGCGGCATGAGGCCAAAAATCACAACAATTGTTTAACCTTTCGGTCAATTCCTAACTGCAATATGATTCTGATATTTAGAACGTTACAATATTATTTTTGTTTTATAATAAGGCATGGATATTGAAAATATTTTAAAGGCGCTTTTACTTATTTAGCAGCACAAAGTTATAACGGCATTAACCTCGTTTGTATGTGAATATCACCAAAAAATAATTAACGGTTATTATGGGGGTAAAAATCCAAATTTCGGTTTATCTTTATATCATAATTATAACCAATAAAAATATTCATTATGAAAGCATTATTTCAATTAAAAAGCCTAACAGTTTTGGTATGCGCTCTTTTTATGTCGACCATGGTAATGGCACAAAAAGATAAGAAGCCTGCAAGCCCGCACTTAGGCGTAAAAGGTACGGTAGCTGGCGCCAATATCAGCATCCGTTACGGAAGCCCTTATGTAAAAGGCCGTAAAATATGGGGTGGTTTAGAGCCCTATGGTAAAGTTTACCGCGCAGGGGCAGACTCTGCAACTACATTTACTACTGATAAAGCTATTACTGTTGAAGGTAAAGCATTACCTGCAGGGAAATATTCATTTTTTGTTATCCCTGTTGAAAATGGACAATGGACCGTTATTTTTAACAAAACTGCAGAGCAATGGGGCGCATTTGAATACAAAGAAGCTCAGGATCAGTTGCGTGTAATGGTAACGCCAAAAGCACATGCCATGAGCGAATCATTAAAGTATGTAATTACTAAAAATGGTTTCAGCATGGATTGGGATAAAATAAGCATCCCGGTTTCTATAAAATAATAGCCCTGCACTTATACCTGATTACAATTTGAGCCTTCCGTATTTACGGAAGGCTTTTTTATTTGCTAACACCTGCATATTGCTATATTTACCCCCAATGGTAAACCGAAGCAATAAAATAAAATTAAAGGTGAAAGCTATAACCATAGCCGTACTTGCTGTTTTTATTTATTTACTAATGGTATTTGCGGACTATCCAAAAGCTGTTGAGTGTTATTTTTCCAAAGGGTTTTACCCCGTTATTTGCTACCTGCTGCACCCTGTTTTAAATATCTTTCCATTTAGTGTTGGCGATATACTATACATTTTTACTATTGGCTACCTTATTTATGCGCTCTTCAGATTTATAAAGCTGCTTTTTAAAAAGGAGTTTATGCCAGCCACTTTTTTAACATGCGGGATGATAATAAAAGTGCAGGCAGCCATATTGGTTTTTTACTTGTTTTGGGGGATGAATTATTTCCGCCCGTCAGCAGGCGAACGGTTAAATCTAAGAGATACCAATTACACCACGGCCAACCTTAAAGCAGTTACAACTATGCTTATTGATAGCGCCAATGCCTGTCGTGCCCGTTTAACCCCCGCCGACCTGGCCCAGGCCAACAATACAATATACCAGACAGCCGTGCAGGCGGTTAGCAAATTATCAAATGATTCTGTCAATTTTCGTACTTATCATCCAGGTGTTAAACCATCCATATTAACGCCTTTGCTTAATTATATTGGTACTTCGGGTTACTTTAATCCGTTTACCGGCGAAGCGCAAATAAATTACCAGATGCCGGTTTTTAACAGGCCCGTAGTTGCCTGTCATGAAATGTCGCACCAGATGGGGTATGGCCCTGAGGACGAGGCAGACTTTACAGGTTTCCTGGCAGGGATTGGCTCACATGATAGATTGCTGCGTTACTCGGCCTATCACCTGGCTGTTGATGAATTTATGCATGCCCTGTATTATCGCGACAGCTTAGCTAACAAACAACTAAAGCCTCGGGTATCGGGAGCCGTTCATCAGGATTTTGTAACAGAAAGAGTTTATTGGCTATCGTACCAAAACAAAGCCGAAATACTGACCAGCATTTTTTACGATCGTTTTTTGAAAGTAAACAACCAACCCCAGGGCCTTGGCACTTATAACCGGATGGTGTTGCTGGTGATGGCGCTTTATAAAGAAAAAGTTCATGGTTGATGGTTCATCGTTCATAGCCAGAAGGTTAACGCCAAATATTGTCAACCTGTTTTCCTGCCATGAACTATGATCTATGAACCATGAACTTTTTCCTGCTATGAACCATCAACTATGAACCTCCCTACACCACCACCCCCGCTGCTGTAAACTTCAAATCATTATGGCCAACCATTGCCGAAGTTGCGTAGCCAGTATCATTGATCATTAATTTCTCATTTTCGGCGCGGATGTGCAGGCTGTCAACAAAAAACTCCCCTGTGATCCGGATAACCACAATGGGTGAATGAACTTCAAATTCGGCCACTATATTATGCTCCAGGCTCATTGCCGATTCATCATCAAGCTGGTGTACATGAATAATTGTTGTGCCGTCAAGCCGGGATATCATTATGCTGTCGCGTTTTGTTTTAATGGTGTACGGAGCCCCGGTTACAGGAGTGTTTGATAATATTGTAACTGATGTTCCATCTGTATCTTTAATATCAAGGTCAATATCCAGGAAACTATTTTCTGCCGGGGCCGATGTATCGTGATAGATATTGTTGATCCTTAAAAAATGTTTCCAGTTTCCTTCTTCGCCGTAGCTTATGGTTTTGCCTGGTACAATAAATGCGTTCGAACCAATTACAAATGCGTGTTTCATAGTTGTGGGGGTTTATAGTATAGTATAATAGCATAAGCGTTAAAAATGTTTCTATTATTTTTTAGCGGGAGTGAAAGTTTTAATAAAGGAAAGGTTTAGAAAATTTTTGCCACCTCTTTACCGCTTGCAAAAGAGAGCGGGCAGGTTGAGCGAAGCAATGATCGGGTGAGTAAATTCTGCGCACGATATTAACGCAAATGCTCAACAAACCAACTTTTGTAAAAAAATCAACCCACCTGAAACATTTTTATCTTTGAATACTCCAACACTAAAGTCTTCCGGGCTTTCGGTCTTTTCCGACTTCCGGAATTTTTTCACAAAAATTAAAATGAATCCAAAACACAATCGACTACTATAATAAAAAACATTGAATAAATTGATAACCGCCATAGCGCCCGAGGAAAAACACAAGACTATCATACAAGCCATAGGCGAGTATGGTAAAAACTTGTTGGGCTTTATCAGGCGCAGGGTAAAGAACGATGCCGATGCCGAAGACATTCTGCAGGATGTTTGGTACCAGTTCAGCTCGGTTATTAATTCAGAGCCTATTGAGCAAACCGGGGCCTGGCTTTACAGGGTTGCCCGTAATAAAATACTTGATAAGCATAAAAAGCATACTGAGGTTTTGATGGATGATATGCTTGCCGGGGATGAGGATGACGATGATGCGCCGGACTTTAAAGCCATCCTGATGACGGAAGCTACCACACCCGAAACCGAATATGTGCGCAACCTTTTTTGGGAGCAGTTATTTTTTGCGCTTGATGAGCTGCCGCCGGAGCAGCGTGAGGTGTTTATGTGGCATGAGCTGGATGATATCCCCTTTAGCGAGATTGCCGAAAATACCGGTATAAATGTGCAAACGCTAGTATCGCGCAAGCGGTATGCGGTAGTGCACCTGCGCAAACGGTTAAAACAATTGTACGAGGAAATTACACAATATTAAAAAACATTAACATGAGATCATTTTTTTATAGAGGGCGGTTTTTATTTATTCCACTGGCAGTTGCCGCCATCCTGTCGCTCGTCAGCTTTGTAGTGATGAGTTTGTGGAACTGTTTATTGCCAGACATATTACACGTTGGTGTAATTACCTTCTGGCAGGCCATGGGCATATTTATTTTATGCAAGATCCTTTTCGGTTTTGGTAAAGGCGGCGGCCCGGGCAGAGGCCATTGGATGCGCCACCGGATGGAAGAAAAGTTTAAAAACATGACGCCCGAAGAACGCGAAAAATTTAAAGAGAAGCTGCAAAACTGCGGCCATGGCCGCTGGGGCAGGCATGGCGGGCATCCTTATGCAAAATATTGGGATGATACCAAAAATGAGGAGAAGGAGTCTTAAGTCCGGAGTCCATAGTTCTGAGTCGGGAAAATAGTTGACTTAGGACTATGGACTCAAGACTACCGGCTAAAATAAAATTGCGGCCTTTTGTCCAGTTTTTCAATTCCCGATAGTTATTGATTTACAATGCAATATTTTTTCTGACTTAAGACTACTGACTTACAACTAAAGACTCAATAATGGATATATTGATATTTATAACAAGCGTTGAAAAACCCGAACAGGTTAAAGAGGTAAAACCTTTGCTAACCGCAGTTCCGGCAATTACAGGCTGGAATTTCGACCTGGAAGATTGTGATAACATCCTGCGGATAGAGGCCAGCAATATTTCGCCCAGGTATATCGAATCACTGCTGCAAACGGCAGGGTATGATTGCCGCGAGCTGGAGTATTAGGCTGCCTGCTTATGAAAGCGTCAACCGAATTGAAGTGATTCGCTGAGCGTACATGCTGCTGCGTACTCACTGTCTAAATCAAAAATCAGGATTAAAGCTAAACTTAACGGCATAAGGCGAGATGCCCGGGTGATCAAGATAGCTAAATCTTTTGATCACATCTATCCGCATAATTTTAAAGATATTGCCTACGCCTACGCCTGCTTCAGTATAGGGCACATTCCCTAAGGCATAAGTGCCGTTGCCGCCGTTTGTACCTGTTGGAAATTTATACAGATCTTTTGAGTACAAAGGATTGTTTTCATTCCGCAGGCCACCATATAAAATTTTAAACGTGAGATATTCCCTCCATTTAAGATGTTCTATCAGCGGGATCTTATTCAGGAAAAAACCATTAAAGCTTTGGGTAAAGTTTAAACCCACATAATGATCGCTCACAAACTCCAGGTAGGTCATCCTGTTATAAGCATTCAGATCATATGCCAACGACTGATTAGCCGAGCTTATATTCAGCAGCGGGAACGGAACCTTCCCGGTTAAATAACCACCCATTAGCGTAACATCCGAATAACCTAATTGCGAAAAATAAAATCGCTTAAAAATATTTACACCAAAGTTGGTATAAGCGTATGATCCGTTTATGAAGCCTTTAAAGCCATGATTTACCATCAGCTCCATGATGGGGTATTTACTGTAAATGGTATGCCTGTCCTGGGTTCCCTGTAAAATTTGTTCATGAGGGGCATATCTTAAATGCACGCCTAATTCGCTGGTGGTTAAATTATGTACAAGGGTATTATTGGCATCATTAAGCTCATAAACTAATTTGGCGGCGGGCTGCTGGTTCCAGTTTTTGAAGATAACGTCGTATGAAAAATGATTTTCAAAGTCCTTTACATAATCAAGCCTGAAAATTGTGCTATAAAGCCAGTAATTTGTTGCACCTGTTTGGAATGACGACAGCGCAGCCTGCCTGTTGTTTATTGAAAAGCTATGCCCCGGTACATCAACATCATACAGGTAGCTGGCCTTAAAATAATCATTCGGGAAACGGTAAGGGGCCGTTTTATTTAATGAAAGATAGGTGATCAGGTCATACTTTAATTGCTTGTCCTTAGTTCCTATCCCGCCATATCCTTCCAGGTAAATAGATTTGTTGAATTTTGGTGTGGTCCTTCCTCCACCCTGGAACCGGAGGCCTTCCTGGCTGCTAAACGCGAAGAACGAATTGATAGGGCCAATTTGTACAGCCCCAAAATCGGCAAAGCCACCCGTAAGGGTTGAAGCTATCCACATGGTTCGTTTAAAAGAGGGCATTTTTTCCAGCTTGCTGATCTTGCCATAGATTTGGGCCTGCTGTCCGCTAAGCGTATCCGTTCGGTGACCGGCCCAATAGCTGGTATCTTCCCGGTTAGCATTTTCGGCAATTTGTAAATCTTTACCTTTATAAAACGCTTCCGGTTGCGGTGCGTTTAGCTTATAGTTGGTGTACACAACCGTGCGCTCGCCGATAACCCCCAGTCCCTTGGTTTTTAAGATGCCGAAATCGGCTGTTACATCACTTTTGCTTAAGTAGTAGCGCCCGCCGGGATCCTGCACAAAATCAAGGCGGATCTTCAGGCTGCGCATAAAGTTAATATTGATCTGTTTATTTACGTTCAGCTCGCATCCTGCAACCGCGTAATGGCCGTCAAGGGTAACCAGCAGCTTTCCTTCAAACAGCAGGTCGCCTTTGTTGCGCGGCGTAAAACTAACTTCAACCAATTTTCCCTTTGCAGTTTTTATGGTATCGGTAATAAAAAACTTATAAAAATCCGGGGAATGATTAGCTATCGGGCTCAGGAACTGGTTGGTGATGATGAAAATATTGTTCGAATAAAGATCCAGGTTATTCCCGTAAAGCCGGTTCAGATAAACATCCAGGCCTGCCGTATCCACAAATTTGATGATGTTGATCTGCTTTTGCGCATTCAATACCTGGATAGATTTTTCCGGATTTTTCCGGTAGTAATTTTGAGATAGCTTTTCGCTGAAATAAACCGGGAGCGAGGTTTGCACCTGCCCGTTTATCTTCAGTGTAGTATCCAGCAGGAATTTGTATTTGCTAAAAAAACGGCCGTTAATAAACTTTTGTGACAGGTGAAAAAAGGATAAGCCAATCCGCTCGTACTGATCGTATTGAAGATAATCCGAGCTTTCCATCCGGTTTTCATCCTTATGGTTAATGATCTGCTGGATCAGCGATACCGCCGGATTCCCCTTGTTGCGGTACCGTTGCTTTTTCCCGGTGGTAACCGAAACCTCTTTTAACTGGGTCTGGCTGCTGTGCATGCGGATCTGCAGCTCATTTGCCTGCCCCGGTTTTATATTTTTGGTGATAGTTTGGGCGCCGACATACGAAAACGTGACGCGGCTAAATAACCCCGGGGCGCTTAAAGTAAATTTCCCAAGCTTATCTGAATAGGTGCCGTAGCTACTGCCGGGAAAGCTGATACTGATATATTGAAGCGGCTTGCCGTTAATAGCGTCATTAACCTGGCCGCTAACCAGGGTAACTACCTGGGTTTGCGGTTTATGGCTGGTATCTGTAACAGTTTTTAAACTGTCGCTCTTTTTTTTAAGGCTATCCGTTTGCTGTGCCGCAACATTTAACGAAAACAGTATCAAGCCAAAACAGCTTAATGTTTTTAAACGGTTAATGTTTAAAAACGTTAAAAATTGGAAAATACTCCTCCCCTGAAAAACTAATATGATTATACGACTCCAAAAATTCAGTAACAAAGTATGGTAGAATTAATAATAAAAAAGAATTAAAGAAACGTATTTATGCAGCCATAAGTATTAAAAAAGTGATTTTTAGATAACTGTAAATATAAACTTTGATTCTGAATAGTTTCTGGAGTTACGGCATTAATAGTAATAACGTAACACCCCCATAACACACAAAGTAATAAACCCGGAATTTTGTTTGATTTATTAAAATTATAGCGGCAAAAGCCTGCCTGCGTAAGTAGTCACAAATGCCCGGACTGTTCCAGCGTTCCATTTTTGCACGCGGAACGGGGTGGAACGCTGTGAAACACGCTCATTATCAATGTGTTTAATTTTTGTCAAAATGCAAGTGTCTGATAATCAGTAGATACAAAATTGATGTTTTTAATGGATCGCTATAATTTATTTATAATCAGGGTGTTATACTTTTTGAGTTGATTGAATTTTCACCTTAACTTCTGTCTCCGCAGGGTCTCCTGAAAGTTTAAGTTAACCCACAAAAAAAAAGTTATATTAGTGTCCCTAATGGGGATATTTGAATCATCAAGGTGTATAGCTTTACAGATGGAGGGTATCAAATTTGGTCATTTTT
>JAQBOS010000259.1 GCA_028287925.1 Mucilaginibacter sp.
TACACCAAGCTTTTACGCATGATTAGCAGTGGTACCATAGTTCGTGAAACCCCTACCTTCCCTTCCCCAAGGAAGGAATCGCACTGCCCCCTACTTTGGTTTGATTCTTCCGAACACCTATGGTGACAACACCAACAACGGCGGAGCGCAATATACCGGATCCCACCAACCAAAACGGGGCCGCCCCCACAAAAGCACAGCCCCGCTCATTCCCAAATCCTGAATCTTTATGATTTCAGCTTCTTTACCAGTACGTTAAAATCAACGCCGGCAACGGATGTTTTTTTCCATTCGCCGTTGTCGTAGTGGTAGGTGCCGCCGTTAAACAGGCCTATGGCAAAGTGATTGTCGCCGTGGTAGGATTTTAGCCATTCTATGGCCACCAGGATGTCTTTTTTAGCGATAATGCTGTAGGGTTCAAGGTCTACGGTTACACGGTTTTTGCCTTTTGGGACTGCACCGTAAATCTCCTGGGTTGCAAGGTTTTTACCCGGCGCTACGTTATTAAACTCGTAAATGTTTACCTTGAACTGCAGCGTGTCGTTACTTACATTCTCCACATCAAAGTTGAACTTTAGCAACTGAACGGGCTTGCTGCCGGCATTCATTTTAATACCCACCTGGTTCCCCTTAGCCAAATCGTAGCTGCTGTTTGCCGAACCCGACCGGGGTTTGTTGCCGATGACTTTTGTATCTTTTTGCGCCTGTGCGCTGAATGCTGCTGTGATTATGAGCGCCGCAACTAATGTTATGCGTTTTAATTGTGAAAATGTAGGGATCATGTTTTTATGGTTTTTATATGAGCAAGACGATGGGGTGAGGGGAATGGTTGCATGGGGATTTAAAATTTTGATTATTGCATTTGATCAGGAAGGGACAGCGATAAAACAGTGTGTTTAAACCTGCCGTTTTTCACCCGAAATATATTGAAGTACAAATGTTTGCGGGTTGTTTTTTTCAGAATAATAATGCATATAATTGTATGTATGTGCCGATCCTTTTATTTTTTTAATCCGGGAAAGCGGATTATGCCTGTATTGTTTTTTATCATCATTGCTGCTGGTTCCTGCAACCGGCATGGCGGCAAAGCAGATCATTATGCCGCAATGCGCAAAATAACCGACAGCGCAGGTTACCTGGCAGACAAACAGGAGTTGGCCAAAGCTATACGGTATTTTGATACGCATTATGCTTTAATTGATGAACCGGGCACAGGCGACGAGTGGAAGAAATATTATTTTAAACAAAATGCATACTATCTGCATGCCCTTCTGAATAATAATAACAAAAAAAACCTGGAACTGGCATCAGCTTATGCCGATAGTATGTTAATGTTGATGAAGGATAGGCCGGCAAAAGAAGCCTATCCGGATGAATTGCGCACTACTTATTTTGCAAAAGGAGATGTGCTTTTTGCAATGGGGTATTTTCCGGATGCTTTCCGGTTTTATTACCAGGGTAAGCTAGTGGCCGATCAATCCGGGAATAAATGCTACCACGCTCTTTTTGATAGCCGTTTTGCTTTGTTAAATTATAAGGAGGCAAAATTCAAAGAGGCTGCCTCCCTGTTTTTGCAGGCCTACCGGGACGATCTTAGCTGTAACCTTGATTTTGAAACGTTTGCCGCAACCCAGGGAGCTATGGATAATGCAGGACTAAGCTATGAGCATTTGGGAATGGCGGACAGCGCTGAAAATTGTTACCGGACAGCCATTGCTTACATTAAACGGAATGCTCCCCGTTTCCCGGACAGAGCCCGCTTTGTTACCGATGCTTATGGTGTTACCTATGGATACCTTGGGATGATGCACCAGGACCGGGGAAACATGGACGAAGCGGAGACGTGGTTTAAAAAAAGCATTATGCTGAACAGCTATGCGGGTAATGAAAAACATAATGCACAGCTGATCCAGCTAAAGCTTGCCCGTGTTTACATGGAAACAGGGCGGATGCGCCAAACTGATTCCCTGATCAATGCGGTAAGGGTTTCTTTGGATACCCTGCCGAATAACCGGGCCGAACCTGAATGGCAAAAAATAAAATGGAACTATTTATACGCTATAAAACAACCGCAGAAAGCTAATCCATATTTACTTGAGTATCTGCAGCTGAAAGATAGGGCCGATGCCGGGGAAAGAAAAATGGCCGTAGCCAATGCCGGTAGCAGTTTTCAGCGGATCCAGCAGGATTATGAACTGGCTATTTTAAAAAAGGAAAATGAGCTGCGCACTTTATCCCTGGTGGTCACGCTGGGGTTTTCGGTTATGGCAATTTTCATTATTTTCCAGGTGTGGCGGAACTGGAGAAGCTCAAAAAAAAATAATGAAACCCTGAGCCTGCTTAATAATCAAATTACGGAGCAGAATAACCAGATGCGGAAAACATTAAATTCGCTGGAGCAAAGTCAGGAAGATAATACCCGGATGATGCAGATAGTGGCGCATGATCTGCGGAACCCCATAGGAGGTATTACCTCGATAGCTGCATTGATGCTGGAAGATGAGGGAAGGAGCGGAGATGACGTGATGATGCTGGAACTGATCAAAACTTCGGGGCAAAATTCTCTTGAAATGGTAAGTGACCTGTTGCAGGTACATACGCGCGCGGAGGCGCTGAAAAAAGAACCGGTTGACCTCTCTGTTATGCTCCATTATTGTGTTGACCTGCTCCATTTTAAGGCGGAAGCAAAAAAACAGCAGATCAACCTGCAGATTGATACTGTGGTGTTAATGGTGAACCGGGAAAAAATGTGGCGGGTGATAAGCAATTTAATTGCAAATGCCATTAAGTTTAGTCCGACCGGGGCTACGATTAATGTAGTATTGAAGATAGATGCGGGGCATGTGCTTATTGAGGTGGAGGATTTTGGCATAGGGGTGCCGGAAGAAATGAAAGATAAAGTATTTGATATGTACACCGAAGCCAAAAGGCCCGGCACCGCTGGTGAGCAGCCCTTTGGTTTAGGCCTGGCCATTTCAAAACAAATAGTTGAAGCGCATAACGGCAGGATCTGGTTTGTAAGCAAGCCCGGGAACGGTACCACTTTCTTTGTGCAATTGCCGGTGCTGGCCTCATAAAGGCGTGAAACGCCATTAAAAGCTGTGAAAAATACCTTTTACCCTTAATATTTCGCCTTTTACCTTTCAAATAAATTGCCATTTTTAGATAAAATATCAAGATATATTAAAAATATCTTAAAATAATTGCTAAATAATTCGTTTTTATACAAAAACACTTCATAAATTACGGTTTTTAAAATAACTTGTTGTTATATTATAGTTTTTAGTGTTTTTAGATATGCAGGAATCTGGTTATTTTGATAAATATAGTCCGATTAGCGGAGTTTGGGACGAAATGTATGGCGCCGACGCCAATGTGCGCGATCATTACCGCAAGGTGATCGAATATATTTCGGGCGAATCGGCGGATGACCTGAACAAAAAAGAGGAGCTGGCCAAAAGGCTGTTCATGAGCCAGGGCATTACCTTTACGGTGTACAACAGCGGCGAGGGGATTGAGAAGATCTTCCCGTTTGATATTATCCCCCGCATTATTACTGCGGATGAATGGACATTTGTTGAACGGGGTATTAAGCAGCGGCTTACCGCACTTAACCTGTTTTTAAAGGACGTTTACCATAACCAGTTTATTATTAAGGACGGCATTGTGCCGATTGATATTATCTATTCCTGCCCGCATTTTTTACGGGAGATGTACCAGCTGCAGGTGCCGTATGATATTTATGTGCACATCAGCGGGATTGATATTATAAGAGATTATGACGGCACTTTTTATGTGCTGGAAGATAACCTGCGCACACCAAGCGGGGTAAGCTATATGCTGGAGAACCGCGAGATCACCAAGCGGTTATTCCCCGATCTGCTGCCGCAATGCGGGGTGCGGAGCGTTACGGAATATCCAACCATATTATACAAAAACCTGCTGGCACTTTCGCCAAGGCAGATCCCGAATCCTACTATTGTGTTGCTGAGCCCGGGGATCTATAATTCGGCCTATTTTGAGCATACCACGCTGGCCCGCCTGATGGGGGTTGAGCTGGTTGAAGGGCGCGATCTGGTGGTGAACAACCATAAGGTGTTTATGAAGACCACTACGGGTCTGCAGCAGGTGGATGTGATCTATCGCCGGGTAGATGATGAATACCTTGATCCGCTGGTGTTTAACCCAAGCAGTATGCTGGGTGTTGCCGGCATTATGGGCGCTTACCGCAAGGGAAATGTTGCCATAGTGAATGCAATAGGCACCGGTGTGGCCGATGATAAGGCGGTGTATGTTTATGTGCCGGATATGATCCGCTATTATTTAAATGAGGAGCCGATCCTTAAAAACGTACCAACGCACCAGCTGGGCAATGCTGATGAACGCGCCCATGTGTTTGAGAATATCAACAAGATGGTGATCAAAAAAACGAACGGCAGCGGTGGTTACGGCATGCTGATGGGCCATGCGGCGAGCGAGCAGGAAATTGAGGAGTACAAGATTGAGGTAATGAAAGATCCAAGGAATTTTATTGGTCAGCCGACAATCAGCCTGTCGTCGGCCCCCTGCTATATGCAGGGCGAATTACAGCCCCGCCGGATTGACCTTAGGCCGTACGCGCTGTACGGTCCGGATGGCATTGAGATAGTGCCCGGCGGATTAACGCGGGTAGCCCTTAAAGAAGGCTCGCTGGTGGTGAACAGCTCGCAGGGCGGGGGAAGCAAGGATACGTGGGTTTTGGCCTAAGGAATTTCGGATTTCGGAATTTCGATTTCGGAATTTTAGAATTAGTTAGTGTAGAAAAAATGATTGAACATCGAATGATAATAAAGGAACCAAAATTAACCAAAAACAAAAATCAGACATCCGAATTTCGAAATCAAACCAAATCCAAAATCAAAAATAAATCCGAAATCGAACATCCGAATTCCGAAATACACAAAATATGTTAAGCAGGGTAGCAGCAAGTTTTTATTGGTTAAGCAGGTATATTGAGCGCAGCGACGGGATGCTGCGAATGCTCAAGATCAATTATGCGTCGAGCCAGGATACCATCCAGGAGTTTACCTGGGCGCCGGTGATCAGGATCTTTGCCGGATCGGGCGATGAGGAAACGGAACGGCTTGAGAATGACAGTCGCGCCGTATTAAAACATATGGTTACCGGGAAGGAAAACCCGAACTCTATTATTAACATCATCACCCTTTCGCGCGAGAACGCAAGGGGGGTGCAGGAGCATATTCCCAAGGATCTCTGGCAATGCCTTAACGAGTATTACCATACCGTAAAAGATCCGAAGATCGAGAAGTCATTGCAGCGGGAGGACCCTATCGGGGTGCTTGATGTGCTGATAAAACAGGTAATGCTTTATTACGGTACAGCCGAGATCACCATGGAACGCGGCGAGGGCCGCAGCTTTATGAACATCGGCAAATATTTGGAAAGGGCGATCCAAAGCGTGGATATCCTGGATATCAAGTTTGGCTCGGTAAGTGATAACCCCGACCTGCTGACCGATACCAGCTACTGGAAACACCTGCTGCAATCAATAGGCGGATATGAGCTTTATTTAAAAACTTACCGCGAGGGTTTTGAAGCAGGCAATATACTGGAGCAGGTAGTGCTTAATAACGATTTCCCCCGCTCGGTTATCTATTCGGTAAATAACATCCAGCGGTATTTTGACAGGCTGAAGAACAACAGCAATATGGACGATTTCAGGGAGCTCTCCTTCCAGATAGGGCGGCTGCAAAGCAAGATAAAATATAGTTCGGTTAAAAGCATTGAGCAGGATGGCCTGCACCAGTACCTTACCCAGATAAGGAAGGACCTTTATGGAATAGGGAATGCTTTGAATGAACATTATTTTGCGAATAGTTAGATATGAGATTTGAGATTTGAGACGGAAAGAGAAGAAAAGATATAAGGAAAGAAGAAAGTTAAAATATTTAGATTAAAGATGAGCGGATTGACTGATAAAAATTCACAACTCACTAAATCACTCATTCAGTAATTCACTAATTAACACCCCATGCCAGAATTTGAAATTCAACATATAACCCGGTACATATACGAGGGGCCGGCGCGGGATAGCGCCAACCAGATCATCTTGTTCCCTATAAAAGATGAATTCCAGGATGTGATAAAGCAGGAGCTTACCATAACGGGGAATCCGCAGGTTGATACGCATATTGATTACTACGGCAACGAAGTAGGCAGCTTTACCTACTCCGAACCGCATACTGTGCTCACCATCAATTCAAAAATATGGGTAAGTACCAAACACCGCGCATTGCCGGTGAGCGATATTTTCCCGGCACAGCAATGGGAAGACCTGAAACGACTGCAGTTTGTGGTGCCATATATTGATTTTTTAAAACAAGAATATTTTGAAGGCATAGATGAGCTAAAAGTAATTGTTGATGAGGAACGCCTGAAGGACGATACCCCTTACCATGTTGCCCAGCGCTTTTGTCAGTACGTGTATGATAATTTTACCTACATAAAAGGGGTTACCACCGTTGAGACCCGGCTGGATGAGATCTGGAAGCTAAAAGCCGGCGTTTGCCAGGATTTTGCCCATATCCTGATGGAGATGCTACGCATGGTAAACATCCCGGCCCGGTATGTTAGCGGCTACATTTGCACCAGCCGTAACAATATGCGCGGAGAAGGCGCAACCCATGCCTGGGCCGAAGCTTATATTCCCGATTTTGGCTGGCTGGGCATCGATCCTACCAATAATTGCATTGCTAATGAAACGCATGTGCGCCTGGCAGTTGGCCGTAATTTTACGGATTGCTCGCCGGTTAAGGGGGTTTACAAAGGCTCGTCAAACCACTCGCTGGAAGTTGCGGTATCTGTTGATGACGAAAACGTTTTAAACAATGCTGACAGGCATGTCAGCGAAAATCCTGCGGTAACCCATGTTACCTCGGCGCA
>JAQBOS010000330.1 GCA_028287925.1 Mucilaginibacter sp.
GAGGCATTTGCCACATCACGTACTACGCCGCTTCGCAAAAGATCGTTTTTAAGCGCTTCATAATGATGCCCCAGGTCATTGTTCAAATCGGTTTGCATCAGTAAACTTAAGTTATATCCAATGGGTCTGTCTTTGGCGTATTGCACCTGGCGGTATATAACAATGGTGCTGATGATCAAAGCGATAGAACAACTGAATTGCACTACAACTAAAATCTTCCTTGAAAATGTGGCAGATTTCCCGGTTTTTATACCCTTCAATACTTTTACCGGGTTAAAGGATGAAAGATAAAATGCCGGTTTGCTTCCTGCTAAAATACCCGTAAGTAATACTCCCCCAATCATCATCAGCCAAAAAGCGGCACTTGAAAAGGGAATACCAATCCGGCTGCCTGTAAGGGTATTAAAGAAAGGGAGTGCCAGCCATGCAAAGAACAGGCAAAACAGGAACGAGATAAAAGTGACCAGTACAGATTCTGTAAGGAACTGAAAAATCAGATCGCGGCGATGTGAGCCAATTGCTTTTCTTACCCCTACTTCCCTGGCCCGTTTTTCTGAACGGGCAGTAGTGAGATTAATAAAGTTAATGCAGGCTATAATTAATACTAAAATGCCGATGATGCTAAATATGTGTACATATTCAATAAAGCCGCCAACGGCCTTGCCATTTTTATAATCAGTATAAAGGTGCCAGGTCTGCAAAGGCTGCATTGCTATATCCGTATTGGCCCCTTTTTTATATTTTTTTTCGATGCCTCTTATTTTAGGTTCAACCTGGGCATAGGCTATTCCCGGTTTTAATTGTACAAATATTTGGTAAGCGTTTTGGTCAAACCCGGCACTCCGGTCTGCCTTTACCGAAGGAACTGAAAACTCATAATAACTAAAAGGAATAAGGTAAGCGAAATGCAATGTAGAATTTGAAGGAAGATCTTTTAAGATCCCGGTAACTTTCAAATCGTGCAGGTTATCCACCCTTACCGTTTTGTTAATAACATCTTCACTACCAAATAAGGCTTTAGCGGTGGCTTGCGTTAATACAATAGAGAATGGGTCTTTTAAGGCAAGCCCGGCATTGCCCTGCAGTAAAGGAAATTGAAATATTTTCAGAAAATCACTTCCCGCCTGTGCGCCATTCATGTACAATTTTTTATCACCAACCATCAATCCGTGTGAATTAAAGTAATCCGTTTCAGCAACAGCTTCAATTTCAGGAATATCACTTCTCAGCTTATCTGCTAAAGCCAGCGATGAAGAATTAACGGTGCCTATTTCTCCGTTATTAGTGAAATTGCGTTCAACCTGGTATAACTGGCTATAATTGGGAAGAAACTTATCATATGAATATTCACTATATACCCATAGCGCGATCAGTAAAGCAACAGCCATACCGGCTGCCAGTCCAAGAATATTTAGGGCGCTATAAACCTTATTGGTTATAATGCTGCGCCATGCGGTTTTAAGATAATTACTAAACATATCAATTAGGTTTTAAAGTTTGATCAGGTATACATACTAACCTTACTGGTAGTTGATAAGGCATTCTTCGGTCAGTTTTAGATTGCTAAATGAATGCCACTTGATAAACGTGTTGATTACCAATGTTTTAAATATGAAATCAATCTGTTAATTGTGCGCTTTTGATACAATAGGATGTCCGCTTTCGATACTGCCAAAATCGCTGTTTTAACAGTATAAAATATTCAACAGTAAATTTCAGGGACGAGCTTGCTTATGCTATTGTTAAACAGGCGGTTAAATGAGATAAAAGGGGAGGGGGCTTTCTTTTAGGAAGCTTTCTGATAAGATAGCCCAAAGGAATCGAAGTCTAAAGCCCGATCAATGCGGGTGATTATTAAAAAAGAAGAATAAAAAAATATGCCAGCCTATGCAGAGCGGGTAGATTTTTCAATACTATCCCACATTTCGGCCGGGATCATTTCAAGCGCACTGAACTGGCCAGCTCCCTGTAACCATTCGCCGCCGTCGATAGTGATCACTTCTCCATTTATGTAGCCTGAAAAATCCGATACCAGAAAAGCTGCCAGGTTGGCCAGTTCCTGGTGTTCGCCTACCCGCTTAAGGGGTACCCTGTTTTTAAAATCAAACTTTTGAGCCATGTCTCCGGGAAGCAACCTTTCCCACGCTCCTTTGGTTGGAAATGGCCCCGGAGCAATGGCATTGGTACGGATCCGGTGCCTGCCCCATTCAACCGCTAAAGACCTGGTTAAGGCCAAAACACCACCCTTTGCGCAAGCCGACGGTACAACATATGCAGATCCGGTAAAAGCATAGGTTGTTATAATATTCAATATGTTGCCGGGTATTTTTTCACTGATCCAATATTTACCCAATGCCAATGAACAATTGGCCGAACCTTTTAATACAATATCAATTATAGCTGAGAATGCGTTTGCTGATAAGCGCTCAGTAGGCGAAATAAAATTACCCGCCGCATTATTCAACAATACATCAACCCGGCCAAAAGCTTCAATAGATTGCTGCAGCATCTTTTCAACTTCCTCGTACTTTCTAACATCACAGGCAACCGGCAATACCTTTCCCCCTGTCTCAGCTTCCATTTCGGCGGCTGTTTGTTTCAACACATCCAGTTTCCGGCTGGTAATAACCAGGTTAGCACCTAATCTTAAAAAGTAAGTGCCCATAGCCTTGCCCAAACCAGTACCGCCTCCCGTTACTATAATGGTTTTTCCTTTTAAGGCATCATCCCTTAGCATTCCTTCAGCAGCTTCCGGTGCTGCAGCATCTTTTATAGTTGTAGGATCAGTCATTATCAATCAATTAGCAGATGTGTTTTTTGATTTTAAATTTTGGATCATCATTTGCAAGCCCTTCCTGGTTGAAGGCGCCCACCATTGTTCCAGCATTTTATTCAAAGTATCGGTTTGATCGGTTTTTAAGCTGCTGATCAGGCCTCTGCGTAAATTCAATTTACTCTGGCCCCAGGTAACCGTATTTAATTTCATATAAGCCCGAACCTTAACCTCAGCCGCACTCATTAAGTTTCCAGGAGTGCTAATTTCGTCTATTAGTCCGGCTTCAAACGCTTCATTTATATTAAGCAGCTTACCCTCCATCAAATATTGATAGGCCTTGCGCTGCCCAAGCCAAAATGAATATAAATTAAAAACAGTATCCGGAACGATAATACCCACCGGAATTTCATTTAACCCGATGATGAATTTCCCCTCTGCCATTAACCGGTAATCGCAGCAAATGGCCAATATGCAACCACCTGCAGGGCTATGACCGCTTATAGCTGCTATCATTGGTTTTTTGAAAGCCACTAATAAACTTTGCAGCGCTAAAAAATCAACCCAAAACTCCCTGCTTTGTTCCTCGTTGTAATCATAAGCTTCAATCAGGTCTATCCCCGAAGAGAAAAAGCCTTCTTTGCCTGTTAAGATCAAACCACCCACACTGTCATCGTTCTCCAGTGTTTTTATACAGATGGTTAACTCTTTAACCATTTGATGGTTTATAGGGTTTGAACGGCCTCTGTCCAGCGTAATTACGGCCAGTCCTTCGTGAAGGGTTATTTGAAATGTGCTCATCGGGTTAATTAATTTACAAGGGATGGATTTTCACTTATCTGGCCGGCATACATTTTGTCAATTTCGGCTTTGTACTTTTCCGTGATGACTTTCCGTTTCATTTTCCCTGTTGGGGTAAGTTCGCCGCTATCTATTGACCATTCATCAGCGAGTAATGTAACTTTCTTTACCTGCTCAACATGATTAAATTCAGGATTAAAAGCATCTACTATTGTTTGGTATAAAGCAATTACCCTGCTATCCTCAATGAGTTGTTTATTGGATGAAAAAGAGATGTCGTTTTGCTTACACCATGGTTTTAAATTGGTATAAGAAGGTACGATCAACGCTGCTGTAAATTTCCTTTCGGCGCCAACAACCATCATTTGCTCAATAAAATGATTCTCTTTCATCTTATTTTCAATAGGCAACGGAGCCACATACTTACCACCTGATGTTTTAAAGATCTCTTTTTTGCGGTCGGTAATTTTCAGGAAGCCATCCTGGTCCAGTACGCCGATGTCGCCGGTATAAAACCATCCGTCCTGTAATACTTCTGCCGTTAGTTCCGGGTTCTTATAATATCCTGCCATAACATTGGGGCCTTTGCAAAGTATTTCGCCATCATCGGCAATCTTAACCTGCACGCCACCAAGCAGGGGTCCCACAGTACCGAATTTTCTGCCCTTTTTATCATAGTAATTAACGGCAATTACCGGCGAAGTTTCAGTAAGCCCGTAACCTTCTAAAACAACCATCCCTGCCGCAGTAAAGATCTTTTCAAGTTTAATTGGGCAGGCAGAGCTTCCTATTACTATTGCTTTTACATTTCCGCCAATAGCATTTCGCCATTTACTGTAAACCAATTTATCGGCAATGGCTAACTTAATTTTATACCCGGCGCTGGTATTATTAATTTCAAACTGTTCGGCCACTTTTATTGACCATAAAAAGATCTTTCTTTTAATGCCGGTTAGTTTCTGGCCTTCAATCATAATCTTTTCAAATACCTTTTCCAGCAGGCGGGGTACGGCGGTAAAGATATATGGCTTTGCCTCTTTCATATTTGCGCCGATGGTATCCATGCTTTCGGCATAATGGATGGAAAATCCAAAGAAGAGATAGATATAGGTGCACATTTTTTCAAAAATGTGGTTCATCGGCAAAAAGCTCAGCGCACGTTTTTCTGCTATCGGGATCTGGGCAAGTATATCGCCCGAAGCCATGGCATTGCTCAAAATATTTTTATGAGTAAGCATCACGCCTTTAGGCCGGCCGGTAGTGCCCGATGTGTAAATAATGGTTGTTACATCATCTTCTTTTATGGTATTGCTTATCGCTGTTATTTTTTGACGGAAAGCTTCCTGCAACGGCTTAAACAGTTTCGTCCAATTGGTGCAGCCGTCTATCTCATCAAATGTGAAAATTGCCTTTAACGACGGAACATTTATATGTACTTCATTTACTTTATCGCAAAGGTCTTTGCTGCTTACAAATACATATTTAACCTCGGCTTCTTTTAAGATCTGCTCAATCTCTTTAGTATTGGTGTTGGGATACAAGGGCACTAAAACCGCACCAATAAGCTGTACCGCCAAATCGGTTATTAACCATTCAGGCCGTCCGTTACTGATCAGTCCTATTTTATCCCGCCCTTCTGTTGTGCCATCACCCTGCGAAACGCCCAGATCCAAAAGTGCTGCGGCTAACTCATAAATCATATCATGCACCTCCGTGGTGCTGTATGATTTCCATGCGCCATTCACTTTTGCATTTAAAAGATCAGCTTTGGGCTCTTTGGCCTGGGCTGCTATGCAATCAAACAATCTTGTCGCTTTTTCCATGCGTGCAACAGTTATTTAGATAAAGGTTATCCCTATAATAATTCAAACACTCCCGCCGCGCCCTGCCCGGTACCCACACACATGGTAACCATGCCATATTTTTTATCGCGCCTTTTAAGCTCATTAAAAAGCTGAACAGAAAGTTTGGCACCAGTGCAGCCAAGCGGATGACCCAACGCAATAGCGCCGCCATTTACATTTATTATTTCCGGGTCGAGGTCCAATCCTTTAATTACAGCCAGGGATTGTGAAGCAAAAGCCTCATTTAATTCAATCAGCTCAAGATCCTGCTGTTTCATCCCCGCCATTTTAAGTACTTTGGGAATAGCTAAAAGCGGGCCTATCCCCATAATGCGTGGCGGAACACCAACAACAGCATAATTAACCAGGCGCGCAATGGGTTTTAGATTATTCGCTTTTAAAAACCTTTCGCTAACTACCATTACAAAAGCCGCTCCATCACTTGTTTGCGATGAATTTCCGGCTGTAACCACACCTTTTGCATTAAAAACCGGTTTGAGTTTAGCCAATGCCTCAATTGAAGTATCACTGCGCGGGCCTTCATCCGTATCAACTTTAAATTCCCTGTTCTTTTTCCTGCCGTTTTCATCAACATAGGTTTCTATGATATTTACAGGCACTATTTCATCTTTAAACTTTCCTTCTTTTAGGGCGCTGATAGCTTTTTGATGCGAGTTATAAGCAAACTGGTCCTGGTCTTCACGGCTGATCTTATATTCCTTTGCAACGGCTTCGGCTGTAAGGCCCATGCCCCAGTAATAATCAGGATGTGCAAGAGCAACATCAGCATTGGGAACAATACGCCAGCCCCCCATAGGGATCAGGCTCATGCTTTCCACACCACCGGCAATAATGCAATCAGCAATGCCACTATGTATTTTTGCTGACGCGATGGCGATGGTTTCCAAACCTGATGCGCAGTAACGGTTTACGGTCATTCCGGGTACTTTATCGGTATCCAGCGCCATTAGCGAGATTAGCCTGGCTACATTTAAGCCCTGTTCTGCTTCGGGGGTAGCATTGCCCACAATCACATCCTCAATCTGCTCCTTATCAACGTTAGGTACCGACGCTATCAAATTTTTAATAACATCCGCGGCAAGCGTATCCGGCCGGGTAAACCTAAATCCGCCCCGGGTAGCTTTTCCAACAGCACTACGGCTGGCTGCCACTATATATGCATTCATTTATTTTAAGTTTTATCAGTCAAAAAATCAATTCCTTAATACTTTACCGCCTGTTAAAATAGATTGGATCCGTTCAAGCGTTTTCTTTTCGGCGCAAAGCGAAACAAAGGCCTCGCGCTCCAAACCCAATAAGTATTCTTCATTTACTATTGAAGGCTGCGAAAGATCACCGCCCGAAAGTACATAAGCCAGTTTTTGAGAAATTTTTACATCGTGCTCGCTGATGTAGTTACCGCTATACATGGTATTGGCGCCTACATAGCCTAAGCCAAGTGCTTGTTTACCCATCACCCTAATATCGCTGCGGGGGATAGGCTGTACATATCCTTCATCGGCCATCATCAGGCAGTGTTGTTTTGCTTCGGCCAGCAACCTGTTACGGGATACTACCACGACATCCCTGCCTTTTTTAAGACACCCAAATTCGAAAGCTTCATAAGCCGATGTTGATACCTTTGCCTGGCCTATGGTTAAAAATCTGTCTCTGAAATTATTTAACTCGATATCGCCTTCCTGTAATTCGTCAGACAGGCGCAAGGCAAATTCTTTTGTTCCGCCACCGCCTGGTATCAAGCCAACTCCAAACTCCACAAGGCCCATATACAATTCGGCATGGGCAACTACTTTATCCGCATGCAAACATATTTCACACCCGCCGCCCAATGCCATCTGGTGCGGGGCAACAACAACCGGAATAGCCGAATAACGAACCCGCATCATGGTATTCTGAAAAGCTTTTATTACCATATTCAGCTCATCAAACTCCTGTTCAACGGCCATCATAAATATCATGCCTACGTTTGCGCCGGCGCTGAAGTTTGCACCTTCGTTGGAGATAACCAGGCCTTTGTAACCGGCTTCGGCAAGGGTGATGGCTTTATTAATGCCTTCAATTACCTCACCGCCAATTGTATTCATTTTAGTATGAAACTCCAGGTTAAGTATGCCATCGCCAATATCTGTAATGGTGGTCCCACTGTTTTTCCATACCGTATTTGTTGCGCGGATATTATCCAGGAGAATAAACCCTTCTGTACCCGCAATTACCTTGTAACTTTTTGATGGGATATCATAATACAGGCGTTTGCCATTCTCAATCTTATAAAAGCTTTTTGCACCGGATGCAAGCATATCATATACCCACTTTGCAGGTTTATCCCCGGCCGCTTCCATCTGTTTCAAAGTATCCTCAACGCCCAGTGCATCCCATTTTTCAAAAGGACCCATTTCCCAGCCAAACCCGGCATTGGTAGCAGCATCTATTTTATAAAGCTCATCCGAGATCTCGGGGATCCGGTTACTGGCGTAAGCAAATAGCTGGTAAAAGGTAGCCCGGTAAAAATCACCGGCTTTATCTTTAGCCGCAACAAGAATTTTTAGCCGGTCTTTCAGGCTCTCAACTGCCTTAGTGGTTTCAAGTGCCGTGAATTTTACTTTTTGCGAGGGCTTATATTCAAGTGTTTTCAGGTCGAGCGCATAAAACTGATTCACGCCGTCAACCTTGTCTTTTTTATAAAAACCCTGGCCGGTTTTGCTCCCCAGCCAATTATTCTTTACCATACCTTCCACAAATTCAGGGATCCTGAATAATTCCCTTGCTTCATCACCGGGTGCATTTTGATATAGCCCATTGGCAACGTACACCATCGTATCTAACCCCACCACATCGTTTGTGCGGAATGTTGCCGATTTGGGATGCCCTATTACCGGACCGGTAAGCTTATCTACCTCCTCAACAGTCATCCCGGTTTTTTCCACATAGTGCAAAACACTCATGATGCTGAAAACACCGATACGGTTACCAATAAATGCAGGCGTATCTTTGGCTAACACCATAGTTTTGCCAAGGTATTTTTCGCCATACTCCATCAAAAAATCTACTACTTCCGGTAGTGTATCTTTAGTAGGGATGACTTCCAACAGCCTTAAGTACCTTGGTGGGTTAAAGAAATGGCTTCCGCAAAAATGTTGCTTAAAATCAGCACTGCGGCCTTCGGTCATTAAATGTATTGGGATGCCGGATGTGTTTGAAGTGATCAGCGTTCCGGGTTTCCTGTATTTTTCTACGTTTTCAAATACCTTTTGCTTAATGTCCAAACGTTCAACCACTACTTCAATTACCCAATCGCAGTCCGCAATTTTAGGCATGTCATCTTCAAAATTCCCGGTTACTATCCGCCTGGCAAACGATTTAAGGTAGATAGGCGAGGGGTTTGATTTTAAAGCAAAATCCAGCGCGTCGTTAACAATCTTATTCCGGGCCTTTTTATCATCCGCAGGGGCATCTTTAGGTACAATATCAAGCAATAACACCTGTAAGCCGATGTTTGCAAAATGACAGGCAATCCGGCTGCCCATTACTCCCGATCCCAATACTGCAACCTTTTTTATTATTCGTTTAGCATCCATAGAATATGCTGATTTTTCTAAATTTTTAATTTTGTTTATGCTTTTATTCTACACGTTCCCAGGTAGTTGTGCGCCCGAAGAGGGAAATGCCAATATATCCGCGGATAGCTAATGTTTTACCTTTATAAGTAATATTGCAGGAGTACGTTTTACCATTGTTCGGATCATAAATTTTTCCGTCGGTATACTTGTTATCCCCGTCTTTTACAAAATCAGTCAGCACCTGTAAACCCAGCCTCGGCCTGGTACGGAGTTTTTCATCAGCGTTCAGCTCATCAACTTTGGGCTTACCGTTTTTTAAAGGCTCTTTAAGCCATACCACCTTGCCATAAAATTTGCCGTTACTCTCTTTTGTGATTTGTATTTTGGCGCTCTTTATATCGTTATACCACAGCCCTTCAATTTTATCAGCTTGCGCTTTTGCGCTGATGTTCACCGAAATAAAAGTTAATATGACTAATATCAACCGGATAAAATGTTTTCTTGTTACTGACATTGTTTTAGGTGTTAATGTTAAATAATCAGATCCTTCTTTTTTGAGTTATATGCATACTCACAGAACCAGCCAACTGGAGATCCCTGTATAAGTCGCTACCTCTTAAAAAAAATAGACAGAACTATAAATGATTAAATAATTTAGTATTGGTTTATAATAGCAAATATCCTTTTTGGCAGCGTTTTATAAAGGTCTAAATGACGGAAACATTTGTCAATATTTCGGAACTTTAAAGTTAACTAACTTTATTTGATAATTGTGTTACAAGGCTGGTATACTGTTGCATAGCATCACCGGCAGTAATGCCTTTTAGCTTTAACCATGAATCGTATTTTGCCTTAGCCACAAAATCAAACATCCCCGGAGGGTTTTCAGTATTTATGTCTCCTTCGGTTGCCTGTTTGTATAACCCATATAAGCGCAGTAATGTTTCATTATCCGGCTTTGATGGTAATTCCTTACTTTCTTTAACGGCTTTTTCAAAAGCATCTTTCAGATCCATTATTATTTATTTTTATTATTCAGATTTAGTTAAGCCTTACCGGCTTCTTCAACATAATCGCTGCTCCTGGGTGCATTCATAAATAAATCACTCAGCTCGGTTGGCAGTATCACCAGCTTTCGTTTTTCCATATCAATCCAGGCGCCATCCGCAGTAATTACCGCTGCCTTAACGCCGTCGCCGCGGTATAATTCATGCCTGATAGACCAGCGGGAGCCGCCGGGGCGTGATTTAGTGACTTCGCAGGTTACCTTAATGTGTTCATTGAGCCCTATCTCACGCAGGTAAATAAGCTCTTCCCTGAATAACACAGGGCCGATTTTAAACTTATAAAGTGTTGATGGCTTTAAGCCTAAGCTTTCCAGCATGGTTAGCCTGGCCTGTGCAGCAAAATCTGCATAGGCGGTGTGCCGCATATGCTGGTTAGCATCTATCTGCGACCATAATACCTGCCCTTCATAGAAAAAATCCATAATCT
>JAQBOS010000233.1 GCA_028287925.1 Mucilaginibacter sp.
CCGGGAGTAGTTTGATATTTACCAATGCTTACGCCAATGGCCGTCAATCTATTCATGCAATGTCATCAATATTAGCCGGCATTCCTTCATTTCAAACAGCATTTACCTCATCGCCTTATGCAAAACAAAAAATTCAGTCAATAGTATCTGTCTGTGATAGTTTAGGGTATCAAACCTCATTTTTTCATGGCGCCGCAGATGGCTCAATGGGTTTCCAGGGATTCGGCAGCATTTTGGGGATAAAAAATTATTACGGTAGATCGGAATATAATAACGATAAAGATTTTGATGGGATCTGGGGTATTTGGGATGAGCCATTTTTTCAGTTTATGGGTAAAACGCTTGGTACTCAAAAGCAACCATTTATGGCCACTTTATTTACCTTGTCTTCACATGATCCTTTCCAGATCCCTGAAAAATATAAAACAAGGTTTAAAGGCGGTCCGCTTGCTATTGATAAATGTGTACAATACTCAGACAATGCGCTGCGGGCTTTTTTTAACTATGTAAAAACACAACCCTGGTACAATAACACCATTTTTGTGATCACTGCTGATCATACCAATCAAACCTATTATCCAGTGTACAGCGAGGCTGTTAACCGTTTTGCTGTTCCCATATTGTTTTACAGCGCCAACAAGGCCTATGCTTTAAAAGGGGTAAGAACAGACATGGCTTCGCAAATGGATATCTACCCTTCGTTAGCTGATCTTATCGGCTATAATAAACCTTTCAGATCATGGGGGAGAAGTTTGATCAGTAATTTACCTGCTGAAACACCGAGAATAATAAATTCAATGGGTAATATATACCAGTTTATTCAGGGCAATTATATTTATTTGTTTGATGGAAAAAGGATTACAGGGATCTTTACAACTGCTGATAAAGGGTTAGAAAAAAATCTGATGGCCGGAAACCTTAACCCCGAAATGAATAAGGGGATAGCTGATTGCAAAGCTTTCATCCAGGATTATTCGGATAGGATAGTGAATAAGAAATTAAATTTGTAGCTATTGTCGAAAGAGGAAGTCCCGATCCTGTCTTTCATTTTTAATTCTTCTTTTGAATCGTAGAGACGCAATGCTTTGCGTCTTCCAATATAAAGGTGTAGAATTGATTTGCATATTTAAGACGCAAAGCATTGCGTCTCTACAAGAATTGCACATTTTCAAATCTTCAAATCAACCAATTTTCAAAATCCGCACATCCGCATATCAAAAATCCGCACATCCACCCCTTACTTCAATCTTTTTTCCGCCAGTTCTTTCCTGTATCTTTCATTTAATTCAGGTCCGGGGTGTATCAAAATAAATATGCCTGTTCCCTTTTCAACGGCGAGCGGGTTTTTAACCTCGCCAACTTTATGGTAGCTTTCAAGGTGTGCTGCGAAAGTTTTAATATTTCCGCCGCCCTGGTCGTCAACATAAATTATATATTGGGCGTTAAGGTTATCAGGAGCCCATAAGGTAAAGCTACTGTTTAGGGAGATTACCTCAGGTAAATTATATTGCTTGCCAAACTGATGAATAGCACCGGCCTCACCATAGTTATCCGCATAAATTTGAGTGTGCTTTTGTTGCTCAGGTGTAAGGCTGTTCCAGGCTTTAACTACACTGGCAGTCATTTCATCCCAGCCGAACATATCACCATAATCCTGTGTTGTAGCGTGTTGCTTATGGTCCTCCCATCGGGTAGCAAAACTTAAAAAATGAAGATTATTGCGGGCGAAATTAAAAAAAGCCAGCGTTTGGTTTAAAGGTAAAACAGGTAATACCAATGGGAATAATAAAAGGTTAGGAATAGTAAACAAAGCGATTACTAAACTACGCAAAGCATATCCGCTTGTTTTTAACCACCGTTCAAAACCAAAGCCACCTGCCGCAAATAACATCGGGTAAGCGCCAAACAGGTAGTAGCTTTTACCATTCATTATCAGTAAAAAAGTAAATATTAAAACAAATGCAACCGCCAGGAATTGAAATTTGTGAAGCCTGAATGAAAATAGCAGAAACACAAAGCCGGTTAGCCAAACAAATACAGCTATCCCGTTTACCAATAGTTCCTGCTTAATAAAATCTGATGGTTTGATAAAGTCTAACTGCTGCTCCCGCAAAGCTTTCATATGTGTAACCACGGGAAAATGATGTTGCAGCTGCCAGATTAAATTCGGTAAAAATATAAGCAGGGCTAACAATGCAGCGCCAATTATGTGCCTGTTTAGCAGTAGCTTCCTATTTTTACTGAATACCAGGCCAATTATTAAAGCAAAAGTAAAAAATGCCATGGTATATTTGGTGAGCAAGCCAAAGCCTACCACTACCCCAAGCAGGTACAAATATTTAACAGATGAGGTATTGCAATATTTGGTAAGCAGCCAAACAGCTAAAACCCACCAAAGCTGATCAAAAACTACCGGCTGAAAAAGGTATCCGCTGGCAGCAAAGGCCGGCGAAAATATCAGGGCCATGCAGGCAAGAGCAATAGCAAACCTGCGCCCGCCAAATTCAACAGTAATTAAACCGGTAAACCAAATAATAAGTCCGCTGCAGATAGTGGGGAAAATGCGGGCTGCAAAAACTGAATTGCCAAAAACAACTGCGCTTATTTTTGCCAGCAATGCAATAAACGGGGGAACCTCCTTATAGCCCCAATCCAAATGATCGGCTAAAACAAGGTGCAGCAGTTCATCCCGGTGAAAGCCAAAATGTGCTATTGCCAGTAAATTTA
Source organism: Mucilaginibacter sp. (assembly GCA_028287925.1). Classification (GTDB taxonomy): domain Bacteria; phylum Bacteroidota; class Bacteroidia; order Sphingobacteriales; family Sphingobacteriaceae; genus Mucilaginibacter. Next base: position 2,728 of record JAQBOS010000233.1, read on the forward strand.
ACCCAATTTTAACAGCAACAAAGATCAGTATAAAGGGGGCATACGTTGATCTTCGATTTTGATATGGCATATTTTATAATTGGGTTTGTGATAAAGGTAGATATTTAGTCCGAAAGTCGGTAAAGTCCGGAAGTCCGAAAGAGCTTTTTTTCACAAATTTTTCTTTCGGACTTTACTGACTTCCGGTCTTTCGGACTTCCTTAAATCCTCTTAATATTGGCCCCCAATGCTATCAGGCGTTTATCAATATGCTGATAGCCACGTTCTATTTGCTCAATGTTATAAATGGTTGATTTGCCTTGTGCCGATAATGCTGCTATAAGCAAGGATACACCGGCACGAATATCAGGAGAAGTCATAGAGATGCCGCGTAATTGCACCTGTTTATCAAGACCGATAACAGTAGCACGGTGCGGATCGCATAAAATTATCTGTGCGCCCATGTCCAGCAGTTTATCTACAAAGAACAGGCGGCTCTCGAACATTTTTTGGTGGATCAGCACTGACCCTTTTGCCTGGATAGCGACAACCAGGCAAATACTTAATAAGTCGGGGGTAAAGCCTGGCCACGGCGAATCGGCAATAGTCATGATAGATCCATCAATAAATGTCTCTATTTCATAATGTTTTTGAGCGGGGATGTAAATATCGTCATCCCTAAGCTCCAGCTTGATGCCTAAGCGTCTGAACACATCGGGGATCATGCCTAATTCATTATAGCATACATTCTTAATGGTGATCTCAGACTCTGTCATTGCAGCCAGCCCGATAAATGAACCTATTTCGATCATATCCGGCAGCAAACGGTGTTCTGTTCCGCCAAGCTCGGTAACACCTTCAATAGTTAGCAGGTTAGAGCCTATGCCGCTGATTTTTGCGCCCATGCGGTTAAGCATTTTGCATAACTGCTGCAAATAGGGCTCACAGGCTGCATTATATAAGGTAGTAACGCCTTTTGCAAGCACTGCAGCCATTACAATATTGGCCGTACCTGTTACCGATGCTTCATCCAATAAAATATAAGTGCCTTTCAAATTGGAGGCGTCTACATTAAAAAATCCGTTTGAAGGATCGTAATCAAACCGGGCACCTAGCTTTTCAAAGCCCAGGAAGTGGGTATCCAAACGCCGGCGACCAATTTTATCGCCGCCTGGTTTAGGAATTGATGCCTTACCAAAACGTGCCAAAAGCGTGCCTACAATCATGATTGAGCCACGCAAACCACCGCCTTTTTCTTTAAAAGCATCTGACAGGAAGAAATCCAGATCGATGTTTTTTGCTTCAAAACTATAGGTATCAGGTGCTAATTGTTCAACAATAACGCCCATATCCCCCAGTAATTCTATCAGCTTGTTAACATCTTTTATATCGGGAATATTGCTGACGGTTATTTTTTGACTTGTTAAAAGTACAGCCGAAAGAATTTGTAAAGCCTCATTCTTTGCACCCTGTGGTATTATTTCGCCTTTTAATGGTGTGCCGCCAATTATTTCAAATGCGTTACTCATAGGTAGTTAGTTAATGGTTCATAGTTGATGGTTCATAGTTCATGGCAGCTGCAAATATATACTTCTGTTATTTATGCAGATCAATGATTTATTACTATAGATATTATCTATGTTTCACAGACTTTTGCTATGAACCATCAACTATCAACCATGAACAATTTAATACTTTTTCGGACCTCCGCTATTGCGGTTACGATTTTGATTATTATTGTTGTTGTTACGCGGGTTATTGTTGTTATTAGTACGTCCGCGGTTATTTTGGTTGTTGTTGGTACGTGCGCGGTTGTTATTATTGGTGCTGCTGCTATGCGGGTTTGCACGGTACTCAACCCTGTTAAGATTGATGTTTTCTTCCAGTTTTAACTGGCCGCCCGATAAATTATAAAGGTCGTTTAAGATGCTTTCGTCAGTAACTGAATCTTTGTTCCATTGTACGTAAGCCATTTTCATAAAATTGGCAACCGCCTGTGTCATATGGCGTTTGCGGTCGGGGTCTTCAATGCTTTTGGCTTTCTCTATCATCAGCTCAATGGTTTTGCCATAATGCTTGTATTTTATCCGCTGATGAGGATATTTTAATGGCTCCGGCTTTAGGTGGATAGCTTCCGGAGATGGTTTGGGATACGGTGAATCTACATCTATCTGAAAATCGGAAATGATGTGCAGGTGATCCCACAGTTTATGTTTAAAATCGGCAACATCGCGAAGGTGAGGGTTTAAAAACCCCATCAGGTCTATTACCACCTGTGCATAGCGGTTGCGTTCTTCTTTTGTAGGCAGCGCAACAATATATTTTACCATATTTTGTACGTTGCGGCCATATTCAGACAGGATTAATTTATTCCTGGTTGAGTTATAATCAAATTCTTGAGGCATAGTTTTTAAGCCGGTTAATTAATTTGCGAAGATTTTTAAAATTAGCACAGACATTTTTCCCGTTTAGAATAGGAATTAGAGGCTAAAGTTGAACACTACCTGAATGTAGTAACGCAAATATAAGGCATTTGTGTGAGATTGCAAATATTTGTAGTCCGGAAGTCCAAAAGTCGGAAAAGTCCGGAAGTAAAAAAGTATTTTAGACAGCAGCAAGGCAATCTCCCTTATTTCTTTCGGACTTCCGGACTTTTCCGACTTTCGGACTACTCCCCACTCAACTCCGCAAAATATTTATGAAACAACGGGATAGTCTCAATGCCTTTATAGTAATTAAATATGTCGTATTTTTCGTTAGGGGAGTGGAGCGCATCGCTGTCAAGGCCAAATCCCATTAATACGGTTTTAAGCCCAAGCTCGGCTTCAAACAGCGCTACAATAGGGATGCTGCCACCACCGCGGGTTGGGATAGGGTCTTTGCCAAATGATTCCTTTATTGCTTTTTGTGCCGCTTTATAGGCTATGCTATCTGTTGGTGTTACAACAGGCTCGCCACCATGGTGCTGGGTAACTTTAATTTTTACCGATTTTGGCGCGATCTTTTCAAAATGAGCTGTAAATAACTGTGTTATTTCGTCTGACACCTGGTTTGGTACCAGCCTCATTGATATTTTCGCGAAAGCCTTTGACGGTAATACGGTTTTAGCGCCTTCGCCAATATAGCCACCCCAAATGCCGTTTACCTCAAGGGTAGGGCGGGTGCCGGTACGTTCAAGGGTGCTGAATCCTTTTTCGCCCCATAGCTCATCAACTTCCAGGTCCTTTTTATATTCATCCTCGTTATATGGTGCATCATTTAATGCTTTTCGTTCGGCATTAGTCAATTCAATTACTTTATCATAAAAGCCCGGGATAGTAATATGATTATTTTCATCATGCAGTGAAGCTATCATTTTGGCTAATATAGTTGCGGGGTTTGCAACCGCGCCGCCATAAACGCCAGAATGAAGATCGCGGTTTGGACCGGTTACTTCAACTTCAAGATATGATAAGCCACGTAAGCCTGTTTCAAGCGATGGGTTCTCCATACTGATCATGGATGTATCTGAAATTAATACAACATCGGCCTTTAACCTGTTTTTATTTTGCTTTACAAATATGCCCAGGTTTGATGAGCCTACTTCCTCTTCACCTTCAATCATAAATTTGATGTTGCAGGGTAAGGTATTGGTTTGCATCATCAACTCAAATGCCTTTACGTGCATATAAAACTGGCCTTTATCATCACACGCACCACGGGCATAGATCTTACCATCGCGAACGGTAGGTTCAAATGGTGGCGTTTTCCAAAGATCCAGCGGATCCGGCGGCTGCACATCATAGTGGCCATATACCAATACAGTAGGTTTTGATGAATCAATTATTTTTTCACCATATACAATAGGATAGCCAACAGTTTGACAAATTTCAACATTATCCGCTCCTGAATCCCGCAATTTATCAGCTACAAATTCAGCGGTTTTTAATACTTCGGGTTTATATTTAGGGTCGGCACTAACTGAAGGAAAACGAAGAAGGGCAAACAATTCTTCCAGTAAACGTTCTTTGTGCTGTTCAACATACTCTTTTATAAGC
>JAQBOS010000412.1 GCA_028287925.1 Mucilaginibacter sp.
TTGATGGTATCAGTAACTTTGGCCTTTAAATAGCCTTTATTCTGTAAAAAACGCTCGATTTGTGCGCGGGAGAATTCAACCAGGTTGCTATCAAGTATAGCTGGCGGCTCGCCAATATCGCGCTTGCCATTTTTGCTGAACAGGTAATAAAATTGCAGGTTTATAACATTATTGGGCTGCTGCTCTTTATCAACATACAAAACGGCGGCCTCTGCAAACTCCTTGTTGTCAACACCTTTTATGGTAATTTTCCGTACCAGCGACTCATTGCCCTTAAGCCTGCGCGTTAAACTGCATCCACTCCAGATAAAGAGCAGCAAAATACTTAATATTGCAAGGCAGTAACCATTAGGTTTAATATATGCTTTCAAAGTCTCAAATCAGTTTACTAAAGTCCTTACAAAACAAAAAAGAGCGTAAAGAGCACGGCCTGTTTTTAGTTGAAGGATACAAATCGGTTGTTGAATTCATTAATTCTCCCTACAAAATTGAAGCTATTTACCATACAGCTTCGTTCGACCCAAAAGTGCTCAATTTATCCCAAAAAATAAACTTATATAATATTTCTGTTACAGACATTGAAAAAATAAGCAGTTTAAAAACCCCGCAACTGGTTATTGCCCTTGTTAAAATCCCTATGTACCCAACGCTTAATAACCAAAAGCTTAAACAAAAGTTCTCATTAGTTTTAGACGGCATCCAGGACCCGGGGAATATGGGCACTATTATCCGCACAGCAGATTGGTTTGGCATTGATAATATTATCTGTTCAGACGATACCGTTGATGTTTATAACCCCAAAGTAGTGCAGGCCAGCATGGGTTCACTATCCCGGGTAAATGTGCATTACGTAAATATAAGCGAAGTTTTACCACAAATAGACTTACCTGTTTTTGGGGCGATGCTTGATGGAGAAAATATTTACAACACTCAATTTGGCGTTGAGGGATTGGTAGTTATGGGCAACGAAGGCAACGGCTTACGGCCCGAAGTTGAGCGTTTAATTAACAAAGCGATAACCATACCGAGGCTGGGAAAAGCCGAATCATTAAACGTTGGGATAGCTACCGCATTATTTTGTGCAGAAATAAGCAGAAATAAACTTGGCAGCCAATAAATAATTGTTATTTTTGCAACCTTGAAAATTGGTCGGGTGGCCGAGTGGCTAGGCAGAGGTCTGCAAAACCTTTTACAGCGGTTCGAATCCGCTCCCGACCTCGAAGAATTTAAAAACATTAAAATAATACCATCATGGGCGTTACTCGTTTAAAAAGAAAAGATAGAAAAAACAAACCTACTTCACGTTTAGAAGTACAATTTTTAAAGCTGGCTACAAACCTTGAACCAGGAAGCCGCAGCGCTGAGAAAAAAGACAGCCAGATAGCAAAAAACAATGCAGCTTTATTGATTGCAGCAGGTAAATAATTTACCCTGTTTAAAACACGAAGTTTAAGACGCGAAGCATCGCGTCTCTACGAATGATATTTAAGATCCTGTTGGTGTATCCCGATGGGATTTTTTTATTGGGTGATTTTTTAAACCATGATTTTTAGGATTTAAGGGTCGCCCTGATGTAAGGTGGCTGGATATCCCCTGACCAGTAGGAGGCTCCTCTGGAGCCTAATGTCTGTGGATTATCGTTCTATAAACAGGGGGCTCCTATGGAGCGTTATTTGCATGTTAAAATACTTGAGCCAATAATCATATTCGATATCAAACTATGCCCATTCGATGGTTCCAGGAAGCAACCAGTTTATAGCATTAATCATGCAACATTCAAATATCAAACTATATCCATTTGACGGCTCCAGAGGAGCCACCTGTTTATAGCAAAATTCAAAAGAAATATTTGGCTCCAGGGGAGCCTCCTTCGCCATCATCAATCGTTATTCTATAAAATCGAATAAATATCTTTCTTCATATGGAATTTCAGATTTGTCCAACATCCTTAAATATTCTTGCTTGAATGTGGTTCTTTGATGATGAGTTTCCTGGTTTAGCACATATTTAACAACTGCATCAATGTGTGAATGAGAATATGAAAACACTCCATAGCCTTCCTGCCAATTGAATTTACCTCTTATCCAATCCTTCTTGTTGACGAAATCATTACTTTCAACTTTAATCTCTTTAACAAAATCAGAAATTAAAATTGTTGGTCTAAATCCAACAAATAGATGAATATGATCTGGCATACAATTAACAGCAAGCATCTTCGCTTTCCTGTTTTGAACAAGTGTGGTAATATATTTATGTAATTCTTCTTTATGATCTTTGGCAATTAAACATTGCCTGTTTTACACAGCAAAAACAAATTGAAGATAAATTTGTGAAAAGGTATTTGCCATAATTGCATCTGTTATTTTGATATTACCCTCTTATTTATCCTCCCTATCAACCCAGGCCCTTCATAAATAAACCCGGTATATAACTGCACCAATACAGCTCCTGCATTCAATTTCTCAATAGCATCATCTGCCGAATGAATGCCCCCTACCCCTATGATCGGGAATGCACCGTTGGATTTTTTGTGCAAATAACTGATTACCTCCGTTGATCGTTTGGTTAATGGCACGCCGCTTAATCCGCCTGTTTCACTTTTCAATTCATCCTTTGATGTTAACCCCTCTCTGCTGATGGTAGTGTTGGTGGCTATGATGCCTGCAATGCCGGTTTGCTGCACTATTTCGACTATATCATCCAATTGCTCATTGGTAAGATCAGGAGCTATTTTTAACAGGATGGGCCTGCTGATGCCATTTTTAGAGTTTCGCTTTTGCAGGGTGTTCAGCAACTCCATCAGCGGCTCTTTCTCCTGTAGGGCACGCAAGCCGGGGGTATTGGGCGAACTCACATTCACCACAAAATAATCAACCACGTCGAAAAGGCGGTCGAAGCATTTGATATAATCACTTACAGCATCTTCATTGGGAGTAACTTTATTTTTGCCGATGTTCCCACCAATGATCAATCCTTTTTGCCCCGCTTTACTTTTACGAAAGGCAGCTAACCGCTCGGCAACCACGTCGACCCCGAGGTTATTGAACCCCATGCGGTTTATTAGCCCGCTGTCATTAGGTAGTCTAAACATACGTGGTTTTGGGTTACCCGGCTGCGGCAATGGCGTTACAGTACCTACTTCAACAAAACCGAAGCCAAGGTTAGCCATTTCGCCCATCAATTCGCCATTCTTATCAAAACCAGCGGCAAGGCCAACCGGGTTTGTAAATTTAAGGCCAAACACTTCCCGTTCCAGCTTAGGACTTGTAACGTTCCAAATTGCTCTGCTCAGCGCAGCACCACCAGGAAAGCGGTTTAAGCGCTTTAAATTAGCCGTTACAAAGTAGTGGATCTTTTCAGGATCGAACTTAAAAAGGATGGGTTTGAGTAGAAAATACATGAGTGCGAAGGTAAGAGTTTTGGGGGAAGTCGGGAAGTCCGAAAGTCGGGAAAGTCAGTAAATTCCGGGAGTTAGCTGCGTGCTGTTCCGCGGAACGATGTGCACGCGGGAAACATTTGGAACAAAAATTGGACGATGGAACAATGTGGAACAAGCGGAACAGGTGGAACAAACCTCATCTAATCTTTCGGACTTTACTGACTTTCCCGACTTTCGGACTTCCCATGTTACAT
>JAQBOS010000433.1 GCA_028287925.1 Mucilaginibacter sp.
CTGTAAAGCGTTTCTTTACCTATGTACTTGTTCCAGAAAAACGCATTCATAATATAACCGCCAATCATCCCTACAAAAATCCCTGATGCGTTTGGTAAATTTAGCAGGCTGGCAAGTATAATTGTACATGTAGTATAACCCAGCCCAAACAATACCACCACCAACGCCTTACCAATTTTTTCAATTTTAGCAACATTAATGGCCAGCATTATAGAGCCAAACAAAACGCTAAAAAGAATGGAGAAAACATAAATGGCGCGTTTAGAATAGAACGCCGGAGCGTCAGGATCTTCTACCTGGTTATTATTATCAGTGTATTTAAACAAATTAATATTTTCCTGCCCGCTTGCAGCCAGATCCCTGCGGGCTTGCATATCTTCAGCAATAAGTCTCAGCTCTTCTTCGGAAAATTCAACGCCTCTTATTTTTAGCTCATCAACGGCAGCTTCTACAGTTTCAGGTAAATACTTTTCGCGGTTATCAATACAGTAATGAAGTTCTTCGTCCGATTTCATTGTCGCACGAAACTTGAAATTCTCATCCATTATTTAAATTATGATCAGGGGTTTATATGGGCTAAAATAATTAAAATTTTCAAGCATCAGCATTAACCCTGATGGTATTTATTATTTGTAAATAAGATAAGAATTTACTGCGGTAATGATTATCCTGTTAAAAAATTATAGATTTAGCAGTAAATATATAACCTATACACAGCGCAACTACTTTATGCAAAACGGTACCTTTACAACTCCCCAAACAACAGGCGAAAGAATCCGCTCCATAATAGGCGGCTCATTGGGTAACCTGGTTGAATGGTACGACTGGTATGTTTATACAGCTTTTTCCCTGTATTTTTCGGGGGCTTTTTTTCCAAAGGAAAATCAAACGGTTCAGCTATTAAATACAGCAGGAATTTTTGCCATCGGCTTTTTAATGCGGCCGATAGGCGGTTGGGTGATGGGTACTTTTGCGGATAGAAAGGGCCGTAAAGCCGCGCTTACCTTTTCGGTATTATTAATGAGTGTTGGTTCTTTGATCATAGCCATTACCCCGGGTTACAAGCAAATTGGGGTTGCAGCGCCTTTATTATTGGTTTTGGCCCGAATTATACAAGGCCTGAGCGTAGGCGGCGAATATGGTACCAGCGCCACTTACCTTAGCGAAATGGCCACTAAAAAACACCGTGGCTTTTATTCCAGCTTTCAGTATGTAACGCTGATAATGGGGCAACTCCTGGCCCTTGGCGTGCTGGTTTTATTGCAGCGCGCTTTTTTAACAGATAAAGAGCTGCACCAATGGGGTTGGCGAATCCCCTTTGCAATAGGCTCGGTACTGGCAGTAACGGTTATGTATTTGAGGCGAAGTTTGCAGGAGTCGGTCAATATTGATGACAAAGACATTAAGGCCCGGTCAAACAGGGGGACTATAAAGGCGTTAGCGGCCCATCCAAAAGCGGTATTAACCGTTATTGGCCTAACCGTTGGCGGCACGGTTGCTTTTTACACATTTACCACCTACATGCAAAAATTTTTGGTGAACACTTCCGGCTTTTCTAAAAACAGCGCTACACTTATTTCAACCCTTACCCTTGTTGTCTTTATGCTGCTGCAACCGGCTTTTGGCTTACTGTCTGATAAAATAGGCCGGAAGCCCCTGCTGATTGGTTTCGGCATATTGGGCACCCTAACAACGGTGCCTATACTAACAGCATTGGGGCATACCAAAGATGTTTGGATAGCTTTTGCCCTTATTATGTGTGCGCTTATTATTGTAAGCGGCTATACTTCCATAAATGCAGTAGTAAAAGCTGAACTGTTCCCTGCCAATGTGCGTGCGCTGGGGGTTGGGTTTCCTTATGCCATAGCCGTATCCCTGTTCGGCGGAACGGCAGAGTACATCGCGCTTTGGTTTAAAACAGATCATCGCCAGGAATGGTTTTACTGGTATGTTACTATTTGTATTGCCCTTTCACTGATACTTTATATTACTATGAACGATACTCATAAGCATTCAAAAATTGAGGATTAAGAGGAAGGAATAAAAAAGAGGGGATGTCATGCTGAGGCCACTCGAAGCATGCGGGCAAAGGCCTTTGCACCATGCTTAGCAAGCGGACAGGCCACTGCGCGCGTCGTCCTTCGACAAGCTCAGGATGACACCCCACTACACGTTCAAAATTATCAAATAGCCGGATTTTCCGCATATGCCTTCCAAAGCTCATCAACTGTTTTACCGGTTTGCTGTTTCCATGCGTTATCGGTATAAGTATGCTTCCGCATTTGACTGTCAAGCTCTTTTACAATGCCTGGCTTTACTTTTTTCTCAATCCAAACTAAAAAGCGGGCTGTTATGCGGTAGGCATTATCATAGTTTTGGGTTGATTTATAATCAGGTAAGGTCCATTTTGCGGCTGCATTGTTTACCCCGAATTGGTTGCGTGCGTAATCGGCAATGCCTTCTGTTAACCATCCCGGTCCAACGCTTTCACCATAATCCTGTACAATGTGCATCACTTCGTGCGTAACCACATCAATATCTTCCGGGCGCTTATGTAACCAGCTTGATGCAATAGTTACTTTACCATCAGCAGTTGCGGCTACACCTTTATAGCTGGTATCAACAACCATTTTTACATCTTTAAGTGTAGCCGGGTTATATTCTTTAGCCAGTTCGGGGTAAACTATGTAGAAGGTTTTTACCAATCGCGTCAGCTCAGCGGTATCTAGCCTGGCATCATAATTAGTAAGTGTTAGCTTATAGCCGTTTTTGTTGTAAACTTTGGTGCTTATTTGAGCGTTGGCTGCTGCAATAAAACAAAGTAAAAGAGCACCTGAAAAGAATATATTTTTCATTGTCTGTGTTTTCATTTTTCAGCCGCAATAATAGGGATTTATAAGGCTATGCTATGTAAAAATAGCATGACCGATACCCACCTATACAACATTCCAACTTTTAAACGTTCCAACCTTTCAACAATCTTCCCAAAAACATTAATTTTGCCCAGCATTTTTATGACAGATACAAACACACTATATAAACAAGCTGTTGGCTTGTTACAGCAACTTATAGCTATCCCCTCATTTAGTAAGGAAGAAAACCTTACCGCTGATCTGATTGAGAAATTTCTACAGGACAAGGGCGTTAAAACCCATCGTAAGCTAAATAACATCTGGGCCTGGAACAAGCATTTTGATGCGGCAAAGCCAACTATCCTGCTTAATTCGCACCACGATACGGTAAAACCAAACTCAGGTTATACCCGCGACCCCTATGATGCTAAAATTGAGGATGGTAAGCTTTTCGGCCTTGGTAGTAATGATGCCGGGGGATGCCTGGTATCGCTGATCAATGTTTTCCTTTATTTTTATGAGCGGGAAAACCTGAAATATAATTTTTGCCTGGCAACAACTGCTGAGGAAGAAATTTCAGGCGTTAATGGTTTGGAATTGATTATCCCGGAACTTGGTCAGCTGGATTTTGGTATAGTTGGTGAACCTACCCTGATGCAACTGGCCATTGCCGAGCGCGGCCTGATGGTACTGGATTGTGTAGCCCATGGCAAAGCCGGCCACGCCGCCCGCGAAGAAGGGGATAATGCCATTTATAAAGCATTAGCCGATATTGAATGGTTTCGTACCTTTCGCTTCCCGAATGAATCAGAAGTTTTTGGACCGATAAAGATGTCAGTTACTATTATCAACGCAGGTTCACAGCATAATGTGGTGCCGGCAAGCTGCACCTTTACTATTGACGTAAGGGTAACGGACGCTTACCGCAACGAGGAAGTGCTGGAGATCATTCGTCAGCATGTGAGCTGTGATGTTACCCCGCGTTCTATCCGCCTTAAACCGTCAAAAATTGATAGAGAACATCCGATAGTACAGGCTGGGATAGCACTGGGCAGAACAACCTATGGCTCACCAACAACATCAGATCAGTCCTTGTTGGATATCCCATCGCTAAAGGTTGGCCCCGGCGATTCGGCCCGTTCACATACAGCTGATGAGTTTGTTTATGTGGATGAGATAAGAGAGGGGATTGAGTTGTATATTAAGATGCTGGAAAGCATTAATTAATTGCCCTTGTTGGTTTTGCCCTTGTTGGTGTTGTCACCAACAAGCTGGATTAAGTTTGTGTATTGCAGATAGCCGCTAAGTAGGTTGTGCAAATAGAAGCACATAGCATCATCCGAACATATAACATCATACAATTTGTTGGTGACAACACCAACAAAGGCGGATTAACGAATAAAATATTTACACCATATTTGTACCATGGCTAAGATCTGGCAGAAATCAGTTACCGTAAACGAACTTGTTGAAAACTTCACCGTTGGTCGCGACCGTGAATTTGACCTGCAAATGGCTGCCTTTGATGTGCTTGGCTCATTAGCGCATACCCAAATGCTGGAGAGCATTGGGTTGATGAGCGCTGATGACCTGCAATCGGTACAAAAGGAGCTTAAAAAGATCTATAAAGATATTGCAAACGGCGATTTTACTATTCAGCCTGAGGTTGAAGATGTACATTCGCAGGTTGAAATGCTGCTTACCCAGCGCATTGGAGATGCCGGTAAAAAGATCCACAGCGGCCGTTCACGTAACGACCAGGTTTTGGTTGATCTGAAACTATATTTCAGACACGAGTTGCAACAGGTTGTTGAAGAAACCACCACATTGTTTCGCCAATTAATTGAGTTAAGTGAAAAGCATAAAGACGTTTTATTGCCAGGCTATACCCACTTACAGGTGGCTATGCCTTCATCATTCGGTTTATGGTTTGGCGCTTATGCCGAAAGTTTGGCTGATGACCTGGAACTGGTATTGGCTGCGTATAAGATCACCAATAAAAACCCATTGGGTTCAGCTGCCGGGTACGGCTCATCGTTCCCGCTAAACCGTACATTAACCACAAAGCTTTTAGGCTTTGATAGTTTGAATTACAACGTGGTTTATGCACAAATGGGGCGGGGTAAAACAGAAAGGATAATTGCACAGGCTTTATCATCCATAGCTGCTACGCTGGCGAAAATGGCGATGGACCAGGCATTGTATTTAAGTCAGAATTTTGCTTTTGTAAGCTATCCGGATACATTGACAACCGGCAGCAGCATTATGCCGCATAAAAAGAACCCGGATGTTTGGGAAATTATGCGCGGCAAATGCAACCGCCTGCAGGCCCTGCCAAATGATGTGGTTGTGATGACCGCGAACCTGCCTTCAGGTTATCACCGTGAGCTGCAGTTGTTAAAAGAACTGCTGTTCCCTGCATTTGCAGATTTGAAGAACTGCCTCCACATGGCAACCTTTATGCTGCAAAACATCACCATAAATAAGGATATATTAAATGATCCTAAATACGCTTACCTGTTCAGTGTGGAGGAAGTAAACCGGATGGTATTAAACGGCACTCCATTCCGGGATGCTTATAAACAAGTTGGACTGGCAATTGAAAAAGGTGATTTTAATCCCGATAAACAGGTAAACCACACCCACGAAGGAAGCATTGGTAATTTAATGAATGAGGAAATAACAACATCATTTGATAAGCTGATCAGCAGCTTTGATTTTGGGAAGGTGGAGAAGGCGATTGAAAGTTTAGTTTCTTAATCAATGAAATCTATTAGAATCAGTGTAATCTCCTCAAAATCGGTGTAATCCTAAAAACCATGAACGGACAAAACAGAAACGATATTTA
>JAQBOS010000439.1 GCA_028287925.1 Mucilaginibacter sp.
ACCAGCTTGCACGAAAATGGAATAACCTTAGTTGATTCCGACCCCGAGTTTGTGGTATTGGGCGAAGGACGGAACTTTACCCTCGAAATGGTTCAGCGTGCTGTGGATATGATATTGGCTGGTGCAAAGTTTATTACCACTAATCGCGATCCATCGCCTAAAAAACCTGGGTGGAATAACCTGGGAATTGCTGCAACTACCGCTATGATTGAAGAAGCAACCGGGCGCCGGGCCTTTGTTACAGGCAAGCCAAGCCCGGTTATGATGCGATCGGCACGCAAATACCTTGGCCTGGAAACGGCTGAAACAACCGTAGTAGGCGATACTATGGAAACGGATATTCAGGGTGGCGTTCAAATGGGCTATAAAACTATCCTGGTACTTTCAGGCATAGCCCAAAAGGAAAGGCTTAGCCATTATGCTTTCAAACCCGATTTAATTGTAAGTTCGGTTGATAGTATTGAGTTTCCGTTGAAGTGGTGGTAGGGGGGAAGTCCGAAAGTCAGTAAAGTCCGGAAGACCGAAAGACGGAATTATAGTCAGATTTAAGAAGTTTTTAAAACTTCGTAAATCTTTCGAGGTTAAAGTTTGTTAAATGATTTGTGTTAATTAGCTTATAGCAAGATATTTAGATTAACTAAAATCACACTTTATGAAGTCTTTTATAGTAGCTGCCTGTTTCGTTATTGCATTGGTACAAATATCCTGCAGCCAAAAGCAAGCTAAGCCATCCGAAAACCAGCAGAAGAAAATTAGCGACCAGGGGGTAAATATTGCTTATACCGATAGTGGTAAGGGGGATACTACGCTTCTTTTTGTGCATGGCTGGTGCATTAATAAAAGTTACTGGGCAAACCAGGTAGGCTATTTTGGTAAAAAATATCGTGTAGTTACTATTGATCTGCCTGGCTTTGGACAATCAGGGAAGAACAGGACAGTTTGGACTGCGATAACTTACGGGCGCGATGTTGATTCACTTATTTCGCAGCTAAACTTAAAAAATGTGGTGCTGATCGGGCACTCGATGGCCGGCGATATTGTTTTGGAAGCCGCTGTTAACGCCCCGGAAAAGGTTATAGGTTTGGTTGGTGTTGATAATTTTAAGAACGTTAGCAGCGCTGTACCTTCAAAAAAAGATACTGCTGATTATGAACAGGCTATTAACCAGTTAAAACATAATTTTAAGCAGACTGCATCCCAGTATTTTAACCAGGACTTGTTTTATAGAACCACTACTGATTCTATCAAAAAAAGGATCTTGGCTGATGTTGCAAAAGCAGATACAGCTATTGCAACCGCTTGCATGCAGATGAATGATTTTGATGAAGTTAAAAAGCTGATAGCATCAAAAAAGAAACTGTACCTGATCAACAGCGACGTAACGCTTACAAATACTACCGGGCTCAGGGCAAATAAAATTCCTTATCAAATTAAATTTATCCATGCGGTAGGGCATTTCCCGATGATTGAAAAGCCTGAAGAGTTTAATAAGGCTTTGGAGCAGATAATTGCCGCTTTGCGAAATTAAACTTACTTAAACTTACGAAGTTTTTAAACGGCAAAGCCCTCAACGAGGCCTTGAAGAAAAAATACTCCCGAGTTAAACTTCGTAAGTTTTTCGAATTAGTACCGCGTTACTTTACCGGCGCCAGTGTTTCCGTTACTTTACCACAAGTAAGCATCTTATTGCCAAAATATGGATTTTTTATCTGGTCGCTTTCACTAAGCCAGTAAGCCTTTTTCATTGGGCAATATTGCTCGTAAATAGGAGCAGTATTCATTTTAATACCTTTTACCACCTCGTACATGTTTTTTGACAGGCTGGCAAAATGCTCCCGCTGATGATCTATCTCAGTAGTTTCGCTCATGTGCCTGCTATCAAACAAAAGTTTCTCCTGGTACTTGGCCAGGATTTTTTGTTGCGCCGCTGTTAAGTTTGCATCTGGTTTTGCAGATAGCGCAGTAAGCAAGTCTTTTGCTTTGGTTTTAACAACATTTCCATCGCCGCTTATTAGCGCGTTTTTAACATCAAGGTAAGCATTAATTATTTTATCAATTGAATTATTTGATGCCGGGCGAGCATCAGCTAATACTGTACAAAATGCCAGCACCAGTGTTAAAGCAAGTGTTTTAAGGGTTTTCATAATTGTTATTTTTATCAAAGTTATTTATAAATAAGTTAGTTTTCAGCATTCCGGATAAGCGAAGGTTTTACATCAGGCTGGGGTAGATCCTCAAAAATACCTCGCCGCCCATTGGCCCCGCGCCGTATAAACTGTGTAGTCTGGTATCTACGCCGTAATAAGTGAGCTGTCCGCCTGCCGCTACATTAAACTGCCCGATTTTAAACAGGTCGTAGTTAAGCCCAAGTGTAACGGCATTTACCGGGAAGATCGTATCATCACCATAGATCAACGGGTTTAAAACAAGTTCTTCGGTAGTTTTCTGTACAAACTCATATCGGGTATAAATATCAAGCTTTTTCAAACGGAAGTCCGCTTCAAACAAAGCAGAGTTATCCCCCTGTTGTCCGTTGATTTTATTCAATCCCCATAGGGCAGTGGCATTAAACGTCTTCTGATGGCCCAAAGGAAGGCTATAAGTCGCCGATGCGGTGGTGCGGTAAATATTTTCATCAGGACTAAGCGCTTCCGGGCTTTTAATAAACCCATGTGAAACCTGCAGCGCCCAGTTTGCTGACGGATTATAATCAAGCCTGGTGCTCCACGAATCAAACCTCGGCTTATCAAAATTATATCTGTCCTCATCCGGCTCCCTACCGGTAAAAGATGAGCCTTCAATTTTAAACTGGTCATACCTGAAACCAACGGTAGCTACGCCAAAGGTAATATGCGTGGCGTCAGACCAGTGGTGACTTATCGGTGCATCAGGATCAGACATGGCTGATGGACGGTGCATAAACGCAACAGGACCCAGTGCCGGTTCGCCCGGGTAACCAACATACAGGCTCAGGTCGGTTTTTTTGGAGAAGGCATAAGTGTAATTTGCTGCAACTTCCGAGAACAGGTCATGGGGGTGTTGCCTGTCAATTAAGGGTTTTCCATGCCAGCTTTCACCAGTCTGGAATAGTAATGGATATCCGTAGCCTTGTTCTGTCAACGGGTCTAATGACATCATTAAATTCAAACTCAGCAGGCCGTTTTTACCAACCGGGCGTTGTGCCATTCCCATAAACCAGTTAGGTGCATCAACTTTGCTGCCCCCACGGCTCCCCTTGTTTGTAAAATCCTGGTTGGTATACCTGAAAGAAACGTTGCCATGCAACATATACATCCATTTGCCGCCGTGCAGCATAAAGCCATACATCGGCGAAGCGTCAGGCAGCCAGCTGGTTCCTGATCCGTTGCGGCCCATTGGGAGATTTTTTGATTGGGCGCTGCTCATCATATCCATCCCGCCCATATCCATCTTGTCCATTGAGCCACCGCTCATATCCATGCCTTTCATGTCATCTTTCTTTGCAGGCATGTTCTTTTTTTTATTCATTTTGGATTTTGCTGTATCCTTCATCATCATGTGATGATGTTTGGAAGTATCGCTCATATCCATTTTTTGCTGCGCCGAAGCAGTGTATATCAACCCCCAAAAAATGATTGACGTTATTAGATATTTCATATCGAAAATTTTAGATGGCTTACCATCTTTATAAGAAGATTTTATTAATTAAAGTTTTAAGGAACTAGCGTTCAGTCAATCATGAATTGACGCTTAGTCTGGAGTTCTAAATCAGAAAGCACCAAATTTGACTTAAGACTTTCGACTAAAGACTGTTGACTTGACACCAGAGCGTCCGTGCCGTTAGGAAACGACTGAAACTTTGATCAGATGAGAAGGGAACAATTTTGAAGAGATATGATCTTGCCTGATCTTCCCGGTGGTGCGTTGCTTTGGTACCACCACGTATTTTGAATAACAGGAATATTTATGAGGAAATCAGCAATTTTAAATTGACGAACCAATACAGCTGATTGTGCATATTGAACATCTGTTGCGGGCTTAATATTTTCCTTGATAATAAAGTCGCCATGTTTTTTACAACAGTCGCAATCCTTTTTAGCGGCGCAATCCCTTCCATTGTGATCCATGGATTTGGCCATATGCATGGCCGGTTTGGTAACAAGGCCTTCGGCAGCGCAATGTACTATGCAAACAAACATTCCCGTTGTTAGCAACAGGTAAAATGCTGTAATACTTAATACGGCTGCCTTTTTCATGCACAGCAAAGTTACCTATTAATTGGCTGCAGATTTATATAATTATGTTTAAATGTTATAAAATTTGGGGATGATTAATTTGCTGACCTAATGAAATAGCAAGCCATGTCATTGCGAGGTACGAAGCAATCGCGAACTATACAGAACGAATAGAAAAGTATAGAACCTACACTGGCGGTTATGCATAGCGTGCGGTTGCCACGCTTCGCTCGCAATGACAGGGTTTAGATAAAGTGATGAAATCGCATTATTCAACTGTATCCACATTCCAGCCATTTACGAATATATGGGGCTCACCGGCACCGGCATCTTTGCTTAAATAACTGCATTCAATAGTGCGGGTTTCGCCCGGGGCTAATGTGATGTAGTTGTCTTCAAATATAACGGGAAGAATATCATCCCCGCCTTTTTCTTTTAAAGCCCTTACATGCACAAAAAACGCAACGGATTTACCGGTATTGATTATAGTTATTTTGTGAGAAGCTCCTGTTTCTGTTTTTGTCGATGTATGCTTTACGCCCAGGGTTGCTTTAGGCATATTTGTTAAAGCGCTATAGTTTGCAAAAGCCGATTGTGGCGTATAATACCAGGTTGATTTTTTCCAGTTCAACTCATCTTTTTTGCCGGAGAGCCAATACCAGTTAATGCTTTCAACCTTGCCTTTTACGTTTTTTAATTCTAATCGCACAAAATAAACATCGCTTAAGCCATCAATTTGAGGAAAGGTAAAGCATTCTTTTGTACCATCTCCGGTTACATCGGCAATTGTTTCTTTGGTGTATTTTAATGTACCATCAAGGTTATAAACAGTTGCCTTTACCTGCAGGCCGGTAAACGGTTGCAGTGTAGAATTAATAATATCAACCCCGTTTGATTTGTAAGAATACATTACATGCAAAGGTTCCAGCGATTTTTTCATCCCGAAGTAGGTGCCGGCAGGATAAAGATAATAATCATAAGTATGCCAGATCAGGCTTGGCCAGGGGTTGCTTAGCATCCATTGTACTACGCCTGTTGCATTATTGTATTTCTTTAATCCATAGGCTTCCATCATAGCCCGGTGACCTTCATAATTTTGCAGTTGCGCCTTGTTAAGGTAATCCATAATTGATGTGGATGTGCCATAACGGGCATAAAGTGCACTATCAAAAATGCGGGTGTTGCCAAACTGCATGGTGCCGCAATGGTACAGCCAGTCAAGGCTTTTGTTATTTATAGAATCTTTGGGTATAAATTTGATCAGGCTTTCATAAGGCGGGATAGACGGACCCGGCGAGATCTCTGTTGCAAAGCTCCATGCGCCACCATATTTGCTGGTATCAGCTTCCCAATACGCAGGCGGAACCCAATCGTACGGGCCTGCCATTTTAACGCCTGTGGGGCCTGAGATCTTTGATGGTGTTTCATTGGCGCTCGCTATAGTAGGGTTAGGCCATTTTAAATTGGCTTCAATTGCCAGCCAATCTGCTTCCACTTTTTTATCACGCGGCGGCATGTCGCTGCCATTTAGCCAGGTAAGCATTGATGGTTTGTTTCTTAACCAATACATAACACTGCTGTCTGATGCCATGGCGATGCTTCTTTTAGCTGCATCCCATTTTTCGGGATATTGCCATGCGCCGCAGCACATCCAGCCGGTCATCACCAATAAACCTTCACGGTCGCAGATCGAATAAAAGCTGTCATCTTCCAGCTTGCCTTCCGAGCGTACAATATTCATGTTCATATCCCTAACCAGCTTTAACTCCTGTTCCTGTCGTTCTGTTGACCTGCGCTGAAAAATATCAGGCGACCAGGCCGCACCCCGCAGCATAATAGGTTTGCCGTTGATGATAAACTTCCTTGCCTTATTGTTATCTATCATTACTGACGATACCTGCCTGATCCCGAAGTTTTCGGCAAGCTCATTGCTCAATTGGTTATCGGTAATTAACGAAAGCTCAATTCTGTTCAATTCAGGTCTACCATATTCCCATGGCCACCAAATGCGCGGATTTTTGATGTTAAGCTGCGGGTAATTGGTGGAACTGAAAGTAACCTGCTTCTTTTCGCGGGGCAACAAATGCACTTTCTGCTCAAAGCTGACGTTACCATTAATTTTGCCTTTAACTATTGCATCTTCGGGTTTGTCGGTATAGTTAACAGCCATTGCATCAACCTCCAAATGTGCTACAGCCAATGAAGGCAGATCGAATTTGGTAGTGACCAGCGGGTATTCAACGCCAACCTTGTGGAAGGTTTTTACCTCCACATTGTTAATGATGCCATTATTAAAATCAGGTGGATAGTGAATCCAATCGGCATAATCGATAGCAAGGTCGCCGCCTCTTTTATTCGGGTCGAACGGGCGTTTTACTTCAACAGCCAACACGTTTTGGCCGGAGTATTTTATGTATTTGGTAATATCAAGCTCAATAATGCGGAAGGGACCAACAATTTGCGTTGAATCAGCAATTAATTTCCCATTGAACCATACATTAGCTTTGTAGTTTACCCCTTGCAGCTTTAGTACCACATTTTTACCATTTTCAGATTCCGCCAGCTTAAATTCCTTGCGAAACCACCATGGCTTATCAAGCCTTGCATCGTTTAGCTTTTCGAAATTTCTACCATAAAAAGGATCAAAATCATATACCTTATTGGCAATTAGCCCGGCAATAACCGTGGTTGGCACACTTACTTTGTACCATTTGTCAATTTTAAAATCTGGTTTGGAGATCTGACCGCCAGTTGCGGCATCCGTAACGGCCGATTGCATGTTCCAATCGTTTTTCAATGGCAACAGGTAGTTTTCCGTTGCATCCTGGCTAAATGAGCGCTGGCAAGCAAGGCCCAGCAATACAAAAAGTATAAGTTTTTTCATTTTAGGTGTTGAATAAGGACTAATGGCCTGGTAAATAGCAGGTATATGTAATGGTTCACAATTTTAATAAAATAATATCATAAACTTTTTTTCGTCACCTACTTTTTACGACCTTCGGCACTACAAAAGCACTACTTATGAAAGCGATCTGTATTTTTTGTGGAGCCAATTTTAACGGAGATCCGCTATTGCAAGAAGCAATTGAGCAATTAGCCGAAATTATGACAAGCCGAGATATTACACTTGTATACGGAGGCGGTAAAGTAGGTATAATGGGCATTTTGGCTGATGCTGTTTTAACCAGGGGAGGAAAAGCCATAGGGGTTATTCCGCAGTTTTTGATGGATAAGGAAGTTGGTCACCGCGGATTAACTGAATTGCACATTGTTGAAAATATGCACCAGCGCAAACAACTGATGAATGACCTTTGCGACGGTATTATCATGCTGCCTGGTGGCTTCGGTACATTAGAAGAATTTTTTGAGGTTCTAACCTGGCTGCAGCTTGGCTTGCATACGCATCCGGTAGGAGTTCTGAACGTAAACGGATTTTATGATCTGCTGCTGAAACAAATGGATGTAATGGTTGAGCAAAGGTTTCTGAAGCCTGCTAACCGCGCGTTGGTTTTAACATCGGGTGATGCTATAGAACTCGTAAACCTGATGGATAATATTGAGATTAAACCAGACGAAGTTTGGTTCAGGGATAGGAATTTGACGTAGCTATAAGCTTTCTTAGATGACCAGGGGCAGATTCACTTATTAATATTGAATTATTTCGTTTTTCTACTGTTATAGTAAAGCTTTCTGAATTATTAACAATATATGCCTCATTTGCAATTTTTATAGCTTTTGGCAATAATGCAAATGAACGGTCGTACCTGCTTCTGATTATGTCGGGTTTCACATCATGTAACCCCATTAATGCCCTTAAGCCCACCCTGGTAATGTTCAATTCCGGATTATCAGTGTAAACAAAATATAAATAAGTTTTGTACCCTTTGGATTTTGCAACTTCTAATAAGTTTACTTTTGATTCATGTGACATTACTGTTTCAAAACAGAAAGACTGACCGGTTTCTAAAAGTTTTTCTACTAAGAAGGATGCGATAAATGATGCATGGTATGAATTAACTTCCTCTTTTAGTAAATCAAATTTTAGTACACCTGCCTTAATATTTATTTTTTCTAAAAAGTTTTTGTCTTTGATTTTTTCATAAAATAAAGAAGAAGACCTTACGTGCTCAATAAAATCTTTTTGTGAAACCTTTACCCGGTAGGCATTAAAGTTAAATCGTAAATTTAATTTTATTTCACGTTCGTAGCGATCCGCATTGATATATAATTCTGTGTGTATGAAACTTTTATTTCTAAGATAATCAAACAGTGAAGTTTTCCCGGAGCCATTAGGCCCGGCGAACATTCGGAATTTTGGAGGCATCTTAAGATATTTGCAATTCTTTTAACCTTTCAGGGGTGGCTACTTCTGTATGTTTATCAGGAAATACAAGTGTTACAACTCCATCTCTTAAAATAGCGTAGGGCAAATGATTTTTAAAAGCTTTTCTTTTGGCAGGTAAATCCGCCCCTTTAATTGCTTCTTCAAAATTTTCTTTATCAGCAGCTTTTTTCATAATACTAAATTACAAATTAAATCGCATAATGCTTTTTATGTAGTGATTTATACAACAAATAATAGCCACCAGCTGCCACCACGCTCAACCCGCTTAATGCCCACCACAGCAAGCTAAACCCCCCATATGCTATTATCAAACCACCGGTAAGCGGGGCAATCACCTGCGCTGCAGACCATGACATAGTATACAAAGCAGCATATTCACCACGGTTATAATCAGTTGAGCGGCTGATCCAAAAGGTATTCATAAATGGCATAGCGAACATTTCACTGAACGTCATCAATAAAACAATAAGTATTGCCGCTGCTATGCTTGCCGGCAAAAATACCAGCAATACAAAACCGGCCGCACCCATTAAAACGCCTGTAATTATATAGATCAGCCCGTTTCTTTTGCCCTCCAGATTATGGATCAGCACCATTTCTACAACGCCGATCAAAATCCCGTTCAGAGCCATCAGGATGCCGATAAACCGCTCGCTGAAATGCCATTGAATTTTATAGAAAACCGGCTCCATTATAAAGAACTGGAAAAAGCACATGGCGAAAAGTGTGGAACATAAGATAAATACCAAATATATCCTGTCTTTATAAGCGGAGATCTTTACAATTCCCTCTTCTATTTTTTTAATGTTATTAACTATGCTGGCTCTTGGCATTAACCGCAATAAAAATAGTGCTGCCAGTATATTGGTGATGCCATCAACCCAAAACAATAAATGATAATTTATTGATGCTATTAAACCGCCCAGGCCTGCCCCAACGGCCCAACCCAGGTTTACCGCCAGCCGGTTTAATGAGTATGATCGTGTTTTATTTTCTGGTGTGCTGTAATGCGCTATAGCCGTTGAGTTTGCCGGCCTGAATGATTCATTACAAAAGCTTAATACAAAAGTGCCAAGGCTTACCGTTAAAAATGTATACTGGTAACCCAAAACCAGGAATAGCAAGCCACCGCTTAGCAAAGCACCAACCTGCAGGTCATAAAAGCCAAATTTATCTGTTAGCTTACCGCCAACAAAAGCGCCGCTAATTGACCCTACTCCAACC
>JAQBOS010000442.1 GCA_028287925.1 Mucilaginibacter sp.
GGTTATTGATTCACCGGATATTCCTTTGAATGTTTCCCGCAGCTTTTTACAGGCAGATAGCAATGTTAAAAAGATAAACAGCTATATCACTAAAAAAGTAGCTGATAAATTGGGAGAACTTTTCAAAACCGATCGCAAAGCCTACGAAGAAAAATGGACCGACATTGGCCTGTTTGTTAAATATGGTATGGTTAGCGAAGAGAAGTTTTATGATAAGGCAAAAGACTTTGTTCTGTTAAGCAATACTAAAAAGGAAAACTTTACCTTAAGCGAGTACAAAGATAAAGTTGAACCTGAACAAACGGATAAAGACGGTCAGCTGGTTTATATTTATACCAATGATCCGGCTAAGCAGGATGCATTTATCCAGTCGGCCAATAAAAAGGGCTATGATATCTTGCTGATGAACTCGCCTATTGATAATCACTTTATCGGGCACTTGGAGCAGAAGCTGGAAAAAACATCGTTTAAACGTGTGGATGCTGATGTTGCTGACAAGCTGATCAAAAAAGAAAATGCCCTTGAGCATGTGCTTACTGAAGAGGAGGCTACTAAGGTGAAAGGGATTTTTGATAAGGCGATCAATAAACCAGCCTACAAAGTTGAGCTGGAAAGCTTAAACCCTGATGAGTTACCTGTAACAGTAACTATGGATGAGTTTATGCGCAGGATGAAAGAAATGGCAGCTATGGGCGGCGGTATGGGCTTTTATGGCAGCATGCCCGATAATTACAAAGTAATTGTTAATGGTAACCATAAACTAATAAGCCGGATCCTTCAGGAAGAAAATGAAGAAGTACAATCAGCGCTTTCAAAACAAGCGTTTGATCTTGCTCTTCTGTCACAGGGATTACTTACTGGTGCCGAGCTTACTGAATTTGTTAACCGTAGCGTTAACCTGATATAATAGCTAACTGCAAACAAAGTTGTAAAGCCGCTTTTAATAAGCGGCTTTTTTTGTTTTATATAAGCTTTTTTATATTGTATATTAGATTAATATATTTATCGTTAAACCTTAAAAGCATTAGCTATGAAAACTTTAATTAAGCTATTTTTTGTTGTGGCAATTTTAGCCGGCGGCATAAATATTACTAACGCACAAACCACAAAAAAAGAAAAGCAAGCCGCTAAGGCCGCAAAAATAAAAGCGCTGCTTGATTCCCATAATTATATTTTTAATGCAAATTATGTTATTCCACAAAGAGGCAATTCAAGATCAACAAACTATGGTTATGATTTGGTAGTTTCAAAAGATACGGTAACTGCTTATTTACCTTATTTCGGAAGAGTTACCATTGCCCCTTCTGATCCAAGTGATGGCGGCGTTAAATTCACGTCCACAAATTTTGACTACACTACAAAGCAAGCTAAAAATGGCAGTTATGATATCACTATAACGCCTAAAGACGCCGGCACCCAGGGTTCCAAAGATGTAAGGTATTTAAGGTTAAATGTTTCAACAAGTGGTTATGCATCATTGCAGGTTATCAGCAACAACCGTGATCCGATCTCATATAATGGAGATATAGAAGAGCGGAAAGTTAAGAAGTGAGTGAAGTTGTAGTTGTTGTAAACGCTGTAAGAGTTTAGCATAAAACAAAAAGAACCGTTTTCAGCGGTTCTTTTTGTTTTATAATGTTGTTATATAACTTCGTTAATACTCATTTCCTTAATCTCTTTTATCTCGTTTGGCCTTCCATTCTTGAAGGCCTTTCTTGGCTTTAACCCCAGCAGATCAAACATTGCCATATCGGTATCAAATGATGGGTTTGGTGTGGTCAACAGCTTTTCACCTGCAAAAATAGAGTTAGCGCCTGCCATAAAACAAAATGCTTGCTCTACTAAGCTCATTTCTGTGCGGCCTGCCGAAAGGCGTACCACAGTTTTGGGCATAATAATACGGGTAGTAGCAATCATCCGTACCATATCCCAAACAGATACTCTTGGTTGATCAGCCAGCGGCGTACCCTGCACCGGTACTAAAGCATTAATCGGTACTGATTCGGGATGTTTAGGCAGGGTTGACAAAGTTTTAAGCATTGAGATCCTGTCTTCTACAGTTTCGCCTAAACCTATAATGCCACCACTGCAAACGGTGATCTTCGCTTTGCGTACATGTTCTAATGTTTTTAAACGGTCATCGTAAGTACGGGTAGTTATAATACGCTTATAGTCATCTTCTGAAGTATCCAGATTGTGGTTGTAGGCATACAGGCCTGCATCAGCCAATCGTTGTGCCTGTGCTTCGGTAAGCATACCCAGCGTACAGCAAACTTCCATATCCAGCTCGTTTACAGCTTTAACCATATCTATTACCTTGTCAAAGTCGCGGTTATCACGTACTTCGCGCCATGCAGCGCCCATACATAACCTTGATGCGCCGCCGTCTTTAGCTTTTTGCGCTACTGCTACAACTTCTTCTTTAGGCATTATGGCATGCACATCAACCCCGGTGTTATAACGGGCTGCTTGCGGGCAATAGGCGCAATCTTCGGGGCATCCACCTGTTTTAATTGATATTAACGAGCTGATCTGTACTTCTGAGTAATCTTTATTTTCACGATGCACAGAAGCAGCTTCATAAACAAGGTCTAACAAAGGCCTGTGGTATATTTCAGCAATTTCTTCTTTTGTCCAGTTGTATCTTACTTCGGTCATTATTTTATAATTTATTATATAAAGGCTAATTATCCAAAAGGCCTTCAACCTCTTGTTTTAATAAGGGTAAATGGTTAATAATTATATTCCAGATCTGTTCCGGCTGTATTTCATCATAACCATTTTATTCCTGGTGTCAACCATTCTGCGTGCACTTGTGATATTTATTTCAGAATCTATTTTAAGTAAACAATTTACAGCTTCTCCAATAATTTCAAGGTTTCTTTCTACTGCTTGTTGAAGCATCATATTTTGCTTAAAGTCTTCAAATATTTTAGGCTTACCAATAAAGGTTTCAATTTTTTCTAAAGCGATTTGTATATCAAAAAGATATTTCTTTTCCTCACGCTGTATAGATCAACTGCTTTTTCTCATTTATCTCTTCAATAAAATAAGGGTTTTTCAAAGAGTTTTCTATAACTAAATCAATCTCCCTGTTAAAAACAGCTCTTAATGAAACATGTAAAACCCACCAGATCTCCCCCCTTTCTAAAGGCTCCAATCCATCTTCAAAATTGATAAGTAAATCAATATCACTTTCGCCATCAAAATTATCACTCATAACAGATCCGAAGGCAAAGGCACTTTTTATTTTGTGATCCTTGAACAACCTTGTCATCTGTGGCAATTTCGATTGTAATGTTGCGTGTAACATATATTAAATCTACTTAAATTTATTAAGCTCTTATTTTTCAATAAGGTCAAATTTACAATAAAGCCTCTATTTCTTATTAATAGTATTATAAAAGTTTAGTGGCGAACCATAAAGGCAGTAAAAAGCCTGCGCAATCTGTAAATGTAGTTATAATGATAGATGACGCTACCGCAGGATCAATCCCCACCCTTTTTAATACCAGCGGAATGGATGCCCCGGTTAAGCCTGCAATTATTAAATTGCCGGTCATTGCTAAAAATAGCACTAAACCAAGCATTGGGTTTGAGTCATAGAATAAGGCTACAAAGAAAACTATCAAGCCATTGGCCGCGCCATTTAGCATCCCTACCAAAAATTCTTTTATTACCGCGTTATATGCCTGTTTGTCGCTAAGGTCACTTAACGAGATACGCCTTACGGTTACAGCAAGCGCCTGTGTGGCTGCATTACCACCCATGCCTGCTATAATAGTCATATATGCAGCAATGGCAGGAAGACGCTCAACCGTTGAATCAAAATGCCTGATAACGGATGCTGCCAGGTAGGCCGTGCCAAGGTTAATGATCAGCCATGGTAAGCGGCTTTTT
The DNA here is from genome assembly GCA_028287925.1 of Mucilaginibacter sp. GTDB lineage: Bacteria > Bacteroidota > Bacteroidia > Sphingobacteriales > Sphingobacteriaceae > Mucilaginibacter. The sequence continues at coordinate 3,901 of JAQBOS010000442.1, forward strand.
ACAGCTTCTTTCCAGTTACCGCTCAGTTCCTCGTCCTCTGATACGCCTGAGATCTTCAAAATGTCCTCAGTGCTCTCCTGCTCCATTACATCGATGATATCATCGACCGTAACACGGCCAAGCAGCTTCATATTATCATCAACCACCGGGATGGTTGTAAGGTTATATTGTGAGATCAAACCGGCAACATCTTCCTGGTCAAGATCGGCTTTCACATAAACAAAATCGGTGTTTACCAAATCACGTACATGAGCTTCCGGCCGGGCTTTTAATATGGATTTAACGGATAAAATCCCCTGCAGAATATCAGCGTCATCAACCACATAAATGGTATAAAACTCCTCCATCTCTTCCGACTGGCGAATGATCTCGTCCAATGCGTCCTTTTTATCAAGGTTTATATTCACCTTGATAATTTCTGAGTTCATGATACCGCCTGCCGTATCCTCGTCGTACTTTAACAGCGCACGGATGCTGTCGGCATCTGCCTGGTCAAGGTCCTCTAATATTTCCTGCTGTTCGTCTTCATCCAGCTGCGAAATAATGTCAGTAGCATCATCATAATCCAGCTCCTCAATAATCTCCGAACGTTTTTCAGGATGAAGTCCGATAAGTAGCTCACCTGCATCCTGTTCCTCGTGCATTTCAGAGATAACCTCTGATGCAACGTCGGTTGGAAGGATATTGATGATTCTTTCTTTTGCTTCCAGCGGAAGTTTTTCAAATAGCAAAGCAATCTCCGAAGCGTGATATTCTTTCAGAACAAGCTCTAATTCAGCATCATTACCCTCAAGCGCGGTTTCAATGCGTAACAGATCCGACTTATCTATTTCAAAAGATTGCATATGCGACTAAAATACATATTTATAGTGCAAAACCGGGAATAAAAATAGCTTGATTTTCTGCTTTAATGCAACAACTATAAGCTATACTCATACTTCGCAATTACTGAGGTAAGCTTGCCTAATTTAGACAAGGTTTGATTAACCTGCATTTTACGGATCGATACCGTGATACTGCAATTGTTATCAAATGCCTGGGTAATTATGGTTAAACTATCTTCTTTAATTATCCGCATTACATCATTCATTTGCAAATAATCAAATTCAATGGTGTAAATATCATTTACCGTTTTTTGAACAATTACGGCTTGTTTCAACGCTTCCTCTGTTGCCATTTTATAGGCATTTATCAACCCCGGTACGCCAAGTAATGTTCCGCCAAAATAACGTACTACCACAACCACAAGGTTTGTAACATCATGTGATAATAAAGTGTTTAGTATTGGCCTTCCTGCAGTTCCAGATGGTTCACCATCATCATTTAAGCGAAATACTGAACGGTCAATAGTCAGCCGCATAGCCCAGCAATGATGGTTTGCTTTTGAATGTTCGGAACGTAATTGTGTAAGCCTGTTTTTCAGGTCGGTTTCATTATTTACCGGGTAAGCAAAGGCCAGAAATTTGCTGCCGCGGTCGCGAAAGATGCCTTCAGAAGGTTTTTCAATAGTACGGTAAGTATCGTCAAAAAGCATTAATGAGAAAACGGCTTGGTAAATAATTGCGGATAATAGATAATAGTAATAGCTATCAAAGCTAACAGGATCCCGATCTTATTAAAGATGGTTAGCTTTTCCTTAAAAACAAATACACCAATAAGCGTACCAGCTATAATAACACCGATATTCATAGATGAAAAAACTATTGATGGATTTTTAGCTAAAATCTGGTGCGCCTTTATATAAAACAGAATGTTACCAAAATTGGCAATCCCCAATACCCAGCCAATTAAAATATGCGGCCACGAAAACCGCATGGTTTTATTTATAACCTGGTACAATAAACCAATAAACGCTATTACAAATGCCAGTGAATAAACAATAAACAGGGATGTGCCTGTTGATATTTGTTTAACCAGTGCTACCTGCTTAAATAAAACATCAATAATTCCCATCCCGAAAAATACAATTAAAAGATAGATCCATGAGCCAGTCGTGGTTTTATCCCGGGTTTGTTTTTGCCACGGTATCAGGCATAATATTGCCGCAAAACCAACAGCTAGTCCTATTAATTTAATGGAATTAAGCGCTTCGTTAAAAAATAAGAATGCCGCCACAATAGGGATGAAAAGCGACAGACGCTGTGCTACATCTGTTCGTACAATACCCGCTAGCTTTACCGATGCCGCCAGTACTACAAATAATGACGGTAATAATAAACCCAGTAGTCCATACAAATAAAACGGAGCTTCCCCAATATTATTCAATTGCGGTTTTAAAAATAGCCAGCTCAAAACAATAGCAATACTGTAGTTCCATGTAATAGCCTGGTAAATGTCTATATGATAGCGTTTAACCAGCTTTAACATTATTGATACAAATACGCTGCAGCAAATACTTAAAAAAACGTAGAGCATTTTTAATTGGTTAATTAAGTTGATTAAGTTAGATTGGGTTGATTAAGTTAATTTTAACTAACCTCTGGTCACTAATCTCTAACCACAACAAGCACTTTATCTTTTCCTGATGAATACTCACCAGTTATTTTCCCTGTTACGGATGGTGCTTTTATTCCTGTTTTCAATTCTTTTTCGCCTGTAAAAATACGGGCTTCATCCCACAAATCTGCTTCAATAAAACTATTTAATGTGCGGGCACCGCCTTCAATAATCACCGACTGGATATCCTGAAGATATAATTGAAACAAAATATACTGAGGTACATACCTGTCAAAATCTTCAAGGGCAATATACTTGTTTTTACCGTTAATATCGGTTTTTACCTCGTTAAATATCAGGGTTTCAACAGACTGATCGAATACATTTAAGTTTTGGTTTAATTCAAGTCTCCGGTCAATTACAACCCGTTTAGGTGATCTGCCTTGTGCATACCTTACATTTAACTGTGGATTATCAATCGCGACTGTGTTTTTACCAACCAATACAGCATCTTCTTCGCTGCGCCATTGATGTACCAGCTTTCGCGATTCTATACCGGTTATCCAATGTTGACTGTTATCATCAGGTGCAAAAAAACCATCAATTGTTTGTGCCCATTTGAGGATGATATATGGCCGGTGCTTTTGGATCCTGGTGAAAAAACGACGGTTAAGCCATTTGCATTCTTTCTCCAAAACACCAACAACAACTTCAATACCGGCTTCTTTTAATTTCCCGATACCCTTACCATCAACCTGGCTAAACGGGTCGCAGCAGCCAACTACTACCTTAGAGATCTGGTGCTTAATGATCAGATCGGCACAAGGTGGTGTTTTGCCGTAGTGTGCGCAGGGCTCGAGTGAAACATATATGGTGGATTGCTTTAACAGTTTAGCCGCATCAGGAAAATTGTTGATAATCCGGTTAATAGCATTAACTTCAGCATGGGCTTCGCCGTATTTATGGTGATAGCCCTCTCCTATTATTTTATCCTCAAATACTACAACAGCCCCCACCATTGGATTAGGGCTAACAGCTCCAATGCCCAACCCGGCAAGCTCAATACAGCGCTGCATATATTTTTCGTGTTGCACCATGCTGCAAAAGTAGCTTTTATGTTACTTTGTTGCATGAAAACTATAAAGGATGTCTTTGCTGATTATAAACAAGGTCTTGATAAGATATATGATACAAATGAGCTGGGTGCTATAACATTATTGACAGTCAGCGAAATATGCAATACATCAAAAGCAAAAATCAAAGCTTTTCCTGAAGATGAAGTATCTTCTGAACAAGTTGAAAAGCTAAAGAGCATCCTTGAAGAGTTAAAAACGGGCAAGCCAATTCAGTATATTTTAGGAAAAACCGAATTTTACGGACTACCATTCAATGTAAACCCATCGGTATTAATCCCTCGTCCTGAAACGGAGGAATTGGTGGAATGGGTGCTTGGGTCAGTAGGCAGTAGGCAGTTGGCAGTTGGCAGTTTATTAGATCTTGGTACTGGTAGCGGTTGCATAGCCATCAGCTTAAAGAAAAATTTACCGGGGTTTAATGTATCAGCCATTGATATTTCAAAAGATGCGTTGCAAACAGCAACATCAAATGCAAAACTTAATGGGGTTGATATTGAATTTATCAAGGCTGATATATTAAATCTTAAATCCGAAATCGAAATTCCGAAATCCGAAATCATAATTAGCAATCCTCCATACGTTACCCTGCACGATAAAACACAGATGCACAACAATGTAACCGGCTTTGAGCCACATACTGCTTTGTTTGTTCCAGAGAATGATCCGTTAATATTTTATAAAGCTATTGCTGAATTTGCAGCTACCCACCTAACAGAAAATGGTCTTTTATTTTTTGAGATCAACGAAAGCTACGGGAAGGAAACTGTTAAGTTATTGGCTGATAAAGGCTTTAAAAGCATTGAGTTAAGGAAGGATCTGAGTGGCAGAGACAGGATGATCAAAGCGAACCGTTGATTAATTTGATTCAATGATTCCGTTGATTTTTTGGAAAGCGGTTAAAATCATTTAATAAAATAATCTGCGTAATCATCAAATCATTAAAATCAGCGGTTAACTACGCGGGTGAAATTGTATAATAGTCCCCTTTAAATACTCCCTGTCCAAATGAGTATAAATTTCGGTAGTAGTAATACTTTCATGGCCCAGCATTTCCTGTACGGCACGTAAATCGGCACCTCCTTCAACCAAATGCGTAGCAAATGAATGCCTGAACGTATGCGGGCTAATTGTTTTGTTAATCCCGGTAAGCTCGGCTAACTGCTTAATTACCATGAATATATAAACCCTGCTTAACCTTGCTCCCCTTCTATTTAAAAAGACTAAATCTTCCTCGCCTTTTTTTATGGGGATGTGTACACGGATACTTTCTATCCAGATTTTCAAAGCTTTTATTGCTGAGCCTCCAATGGGTACCAACCTTTCCTTGCTGCCTTTTCCGGTTACTTTAATAAATTCAATATCCAGGTAAAGATTAGATAGCTTAAGCTCTGTTAGCTCTGATACACGGAGTCCGCAGCCATACAATACTTCAAGAATAGCTTTGTTACGGCCGCCTTCGGGTTTGGAGAGATCAATGGCATCAATCAGTTTATTTATTTCTTCAATGCTTAACGTATCTGGTAGTTTGCGTTGGATCTTGGGCGATTCAAGCAATTCGGAAGGATCGCCTTTTATAAGATCCTCCATCAAAAGGTATTTATAAAATGCTTTTATGCCTGATAGGATCCTGGCTTGCGATGAAGGGATCATTCCTAATTCGGCAGCCCAAACAATAAACCGGCGCAGATCAGCTAATGTTATATTTTCCGGATTTATTTTAAATCCTTCTCTATCAGAAAATTGAAATAGCTTTTCTACATCCCTGCTATAGGCCTCAATTGAGTTTCCTGACAGTGATTTCTCCAGTTTTAAATAAGATTGAAAACCTTTTATTGCCGAACGCCAATCCAATTTATATTTTTTTAATGTTTTTAGCTAAGTTTGAAGTGATGAAGATACAAATTATAAACGGCCCTAATTTAAACCTGCTTGGTGTTCGCGAAAAGTCAATTTACGGGAACACCGATTTTGAAACTTACCTTAAAGAATTGCGCCAGCGTTATCCTTCAGTTGAAATTGACTATTACCAAAGCAACGTTGAAGGCGAAATTATAAATAAAATTCACGAAGTTGGTTTTGTTAACGATGGCATTATTATAAATGCAGGCGCTTATACCCACACTTCCATTGCCATTGCCGATGCCATTGCGGCTATAAAATCACCGGTTATCGAGGTGCATATTTCAAACGTTTATAAACGCGAAGAATTCAGGCATCATTCTATGCTGGCTGCCAGTTGTAAAGGCGTTATCGCCGGCTTTGGGATGGATTCATATCGACTGGCTCTTGAAAATTTGATAAGTATTTAATAATTGTACAAAACCGTTAACAATGCGCAAAATAATTAAGTTAACCCCGCTAATTATACTCTTCCTGGCAATCTTTTCATCCTATAATGGTTTTGCCCAGGATAAAAAGAAAAAGCCGGAGGCAGCAAAGAGAGAAACTGAAAGGCGAAAAATGCATTCGCGCGATTCATTATTACGTTCATTTAACAAGTCTGATACTTCAATAAACGGCCTTTTACAA
>JAQBOS010000653.1 GCA_028287925.1 Mucilaginibacter sp.
CCTGCGCCCACACCACCGACGTTGGATTCAACCGAATAGTTTTGGTGGGTCACGCTGTCCGTGACAGTAAACGTCTGATGTGTGCCGTTGTCCGTGATGCTGAAGCTGTATTGATGGCCTTCAACAATCGGGGCGGAGGTCTGGGCGGCCACCACACCGTTCGAAATGATCTGGAGAATATCATGCGGCCCGTCTGCGGCAAAGGTGATGCCGTTGGCGGGCCCGCCGAAGGTGTCGTCCGTCGTGCCATCGGTGCGATCGGTCACAAGAAAATGGCCGTAGAAATCGTTGATGGTAAAATTGCCGGAAATTTGAAGCGGCGTCGCAGCAGTCGGGGTAAAGCCCTCCACGCTCTGCAGATAGCCGCGGTCGTGGAGTTCAATGACCCCACCCGCCGTCTGTGTCACAAACGCATCATGATAATCGGCCACGTTGACCGTAGGCAAATACACGTGCCACTTCGTCGTATCGAGCGTGGCGCCGTTGAAATTGTCGGCGACGGTGTTGACGTGTAGCCCAGACAGCGCCGGCGCGTCGGCCACCGGCTTGATATCGAGCGCCGCGCTGCCGCTGACCGAAGTGACGCCATCGGAAACGTCATAGGCGAATGACACGGGACCGCTGTAATTGCTTGCCGGCGTATAGGTCCATGTGCCGTTGCCATTGTCGCACAGCGTACCGCCGCCGCTCGAAATCTGGAGGCCGGTCACATGCAGCGTCTGGCCGTCCACGTCCGCGGCATTCTTGAGGAGTTGAGCCTCGGTGATCACAATCGCGCAGCTGTCCTCGTTGATCGAGTTGAGTGCGACGGGGCTAGTCTCAGGCGCGGTGTTCGCACCCGGCTGTACCTCGCCCTGGAACGCGGCGCTGACATGATTGGACGAGCCGCCATCGTCGGCCGTCACCGAGAAGGTCGGCGCAGTCGTGCTGCCGTCGCTGACGAAGCGGACTTTATGATCCGCGATCTGCTGGCTGGTGAACGTGTAGGTCGTCCCGTCGCTCTCCGTCACCGCCAGGACGCTGAAGAACTGGCTTCCTGACGCAGTTGCCGGCACCCAGTTCTCGCCATCCCAGACTTCGAACGAGCCGCCGTTGACATCCGTGACCGTGAAGGTGAAGTCGGTGGTTCCGTCTGGATCGGTGACGCTGATGCTGTTTTGGTTCAGCACCACAATGCCACCGGGCGCGACTTGGATCGAGGTCCCGGTCACGACAGGTGCGTCGTTCACGCCGGTGACGACGATCGTCTCGGTCTGGTTCACCGTTGCGCCTTGCGCGTCGGTGACGTCGTAAGAGACGACGATGGTCTTGGTCTGGCCTTCGCCGAGATACGCGAAGTTGCCGGGCTCGACGTGCAGGGTGGTGCCGTTAAGGGTGACGCCGCCAGGCGGGTTCGGCGTTGCCGTTCCGCCGTCGATGGAATAGCGGACGTTATGGACGCTGAGCGTCGCGGTTTCGCCGGCGTCCGGATCGATCGCGCCGGCCAGCAGGTTCAGATCCTGGGCGGCGTCGCTCTGCGTCAGCGGATTGGTCAGCGCAGCGGCGACTGTCGGCGCGTCGTTGGCCCCATCGACGGTGAAGGTCAGGGTTTCGTGGACCGTGTCGGGACCGGACTGGCTGTCGAAGCCAATGGTATAGACCGCCTTCTGCCCCTCACCCAGAAACTTGAACGCGGCTGCGTCGTAGGTGACGTGACCGTTTTGCGGATCAAGGCTGATCAGCTTGACGAGGTCGATGCTTGACGGCGTGTTGGATGGGCCGGATGCGGAAATGATCCTTCCGCTGCCGGGCACGTAAGGTACGGCGACGTCATTGAATGCGGGGTTGCTGCTGTCGGGATCGGTGATCCTGACCTGATCGGCAAGATTGAAATTGGTCTTGTCGACGGGGAGGGTAACGACAATCGGAGTGACGACGATCGTCGGCGGCGTATTGACCGTGATCGTAACCGTAATCGGAGGTGTACCCGGCGTCTCACTCGGAACGTCGAACTTGATCGGAGCTATCGGCTGACCAGGAAGAAGATCCTGCTGTTGATGGAATTGCGGAAAGTCCGGGTTGGAAGAGCCGGGAACGGGATTCGCTGGCGTCGACCCGCCAGGATCGTTGGACCGCGGATTGGGGTTGTTCAGAAGGAATTGCTCAAAAGTATAGGTAATGATGTCCTGTGCAAGCTGGGTCAGCGGCGGCGCCTGGCCCGTCGTTGTGTCGCCGTTGCCCATGACGCTGGTGACCTGACCGGCCTGGTTCACGGTGCCAAGAATCGAGCCCGTCTTGCTGTACAGAACATACGAGCCGACCCTACCGCCGCGCTCGACCAGCACCTGGAATTTCACCGGCGGCGCGCCGCCCTGTCCGGGCACTTCAAAGCCGATCTCGACCAGCACTGCGGTGCCGCGGATGCCCATGGTCGCCACCGGCGTATCGACCTTCATGTCGCCATGCTTGGCGGTCTCGCCGGCAACGAAGGTGATGGTCCCCTGCACCAGGCTGAGCAGCGAGGAGTTCGACGATCCGTTGGGATCGTAGACCATCTCGTTCAGCACCATGCGTGCATTGGCCGAAAGGCCGAACACGGTGCCGTCGATGAAGGTGAGGCCGAGCGAGGAGTCGGCGCCGGCCTGCACCACGTCGCCCTTCTGGACGTTGTCGCCCATGTTGAGCTGGATCGAGACGCCGTTGCGGATTGCGGTGGCGCTGCCGGTCAGTTTGGTGACGCGTCCGATCACCGTCGCGGCTGCGGTGGCACCGCCGCCGAGCTGCGCCAGCTGCAACTCGCCGGTCAGCGCATTGACAAGGTCGCCCGACAGATTCGCGCCGTCGGGCGACGACAATGTCGCCCGCGAATGGCCCTTGAAGTAGTCGGAAACGACATAATCGTGGCCGTCCTTCGACAGCACCAGATCGACGCCGGCGCGCTTGTAGTCGCCGGAAAACAGCAGATGCGCGTCCGGCACGATGACGGTATGCCCGTCGGCGTGGGAGAGTGCGTCGTTCTTCGCCTCAACGCCAACGGCGGCGCCCGACGGCGCGTCGCCGTCAAAATGCGAAAATTCAAATGTCCCAGCGTAGTTCAACGGGTGCCGCGCATGGTTAATAATTGGATAATATCCAGCCATGCATACCACCACGGGGTGCAATGCGAAAGTGGACGTGCACGCAACTTATTGCGTGGACCGAGCAGGGGTCCGCTATCGCGCTCGTTTTTACGGGTTAATTTCGGTTAACCATACCACAGGACCGGCGCTCACGGCATTTGGGATCGTTCGCACGGGAGGCAACCAAAACAGTCGGTAGGCTGGCGCCGTGCCGTGATTGGATTTCGATAAAATTCTCAATAAATCCGCCAGCAAGT
>JAQBOS010000453.1 GCA_028287925.1 Mucilaginibacter sp.
TAGGCAGGCTCAAATCCCGGTGACTTAAGCTATTAATAAATGGCAGAGCGATTTCAACCAATACTATTGCAAATACTAATGCTATTAAGGCCAGCATTACCGTTTCACCTAAAAACTGGATAGCCAATTGAAAACGGTACGCACCAATTGATTTACGGATACCCACCTCTTTTGCCCTCTCTGCAGATCGTGCCGTTGAAAGGTTAATAAAATTGATACAGGCAATAACCAGCACAATAAGCGCTATTGCCAGGAACAGGTTAGTTAAATTTTTGTCGAACTTTTGATAGTTAAGGTAGTCGAGCCCTATTGTTGCTGAGTTTGCGTGAATATTTTTAAGCGGCAGATAAAACAACTCATAATATTTCCAGCCATCTCCTTTCATATGTTTTTTAAGGTAGGCAGGCATTTTTGCTTCAAACGCTTTAACATCGGTATTGGGCGCTAATACCAAATAGGTATCCAGCCAGTTGCCTCCCCAGTTGTTAAGGTCCCGGGGCCTAAAGATTGTATTGAATGAAAATAAGGCGTCAAATTGCAGATGCGAGTTTTTTGGCGGATTGGCAGCAATCCCCGTTACAGCATAAGTGGTAGTATCGCCGCCATAATGTGTAATGGTTTTCCCGATAGGATCAGCATTGCCAAATATTTTTTCAGCAGTTTCTTCGGTCAGTACTACGCTGTGTTGCTTTAATAAAGCGGTATTTCTATCGCCCTTTATCAGCTTAAAATCGAAAATGTTTAAAAAGGTAGTATCAACAAAAAATGCTTCAGGAATAAAAACCCGTTTCTCGCCAAAGGTAAGCTGGAATTTTTCCTGCCACCTGATGCGGGTAAAGTTTTTAACTTCCGGATAATCAGCCTGTAAAGTTGGACCCATCGGAAACATGGAGAGCCCTACTTTTTGCGATGACACCATGCCCGGGAATTTTTGTACCTCATCAAGTTTATAAATGTTTTTTGTATGGAAATTATCGAAGCTTTTTTCATACGAAACAAACAGCATAATAACAATACAGGCGGCCATCCCAACAGAAAGGCCAACAATATTTATAGCCGAAAAAACCTTGTTTTTCCAGATGTTCCGCCATGCGATTTTAAGGTAATTTTTTATCATTTTATTTGGTCATTAGTCATTGCGTCATTGGTCATTCGCTTCGCTGTCATTGGTCATTAGTAATTGTCCCCGGGTAAAAGCACACCAGCGATTTCTCCGCCAATGACTAATGACACAATGACTAATTATCTACTATTCACTTCTAAGGCTTTCTACCGGGTTTACTAACGCAGCTCTTATGGCTTTGTACCCTACCGTTACCCAGGCAATCGCGATTGATACCAGTATGGCCAGTATAAATATGCCAGGGCCAAGGGTTATTTTATAGGTAAAAGCCTGCAGCCATTTATTCATAAAGTACCAGCCAATGGGCGCCGAAATGGCAAAAGCTATTAAAATAAGCAGTGTAAATTCCTTTGAAAATAAATAAACGATATGGCTTACCGATGCACCAAGGGTTTTACGGATCCCCACCTCTTTTGTGCGTTGTACTGCCATGAATGAAACAAGCCCGTACAAGCCCAGGCATGATATAAATATAGCTATCCCTGCAAACATTTTATACAGGGTAGAAAGCTGATCTTCGCTTTTGTAGAACTCTGCAATTTTATCATCTAAAAACTGGTATTCATACAGCCCATCAGGAAAGTTGGTGTTCCATAATTTTTCAACAGAGGCCAGTGTATGGTTGATATTAGCAGGCTGTACTTTTATATTAATAACCTGGAAAACGTTTTGCCACGAACTCATTAAAACCGGTGGAATCTCATTTTTTAACGAGCCAACATTAAAGTCCTTTACCACGCCTGTAATCCGGGCGGTTTTTGTTTTATCATCCCACAAATTGATAATCTTTCCTATAGCATCATTAGGATTGCGGACACCTAATCTCTTTAATAATGTTTCATTTACAACATATCCGCGGATGCTATCACTTTTTTCATAAGCCTTACCTGCAGCAAACTGAAGCTTGTATAGCTTGAAATATTCTGCATCAGCCCATTTGAGACTGGCGGCAAAGTCGGTTTTTTTGCCTGAATTGTTGTAAGTAAAATCACTACTCCAGCTATCACCGTCAGAGGGGCTGGTAAAGCTATAGCTTACATCCTTTATTCCCGGCTGCTGCATCAGCTGATCGCGAAGCGAACCTAACTTTGTTTTGCTTAAGCTGTCGCCCGGGAAAGGAACAGTAAGTATGGCATCTTTTTCAAAACCCAATGATTTGGTACGGAAATAATCCATCTGGTGGATTATTACCAGCGTACCGATAACCAATACCTGCGCAATGCAAAACTGCAGCACAACCAATGCCCTGCGTAATGATACGCCGCTTGTTCGCGCAGAAGCTACCCTGTTTTTGAGCGCTGCAATAGGGTTAAAACCGGATAATACCATTGCCGGGTATAGACCTGAAAGAATGGTTACGCAAACAATTACTCCTGCTAAAAAGATCATTATAACCGGGTCATTTATAAAATTACCACCTAGCTTAATTTGCAGGAGATTGTTTAGCGCAGGCAGCGTTGCTTCGGCAATACCTATTGCTAAAACTACTGCACACAGGGTGATAATCAATGTTTCGCTGATAAACTGGAATATTAGCTGTTTTCGGTTGCTGCCAAGTACTTTACGAATGCCTACTTCTTTTGATCTGTTAACCGCCTGGGCCGTGGCCAGGTTAATGAAGTTAACACAGGCAATTATCAGCAGGAAAGAACCGATTAACCCAAGTGCGCTGATCAGCTCCTTACCGAAGGTATGAAAAGTAAAAACACTCACCTCGGTATTATAGTGCATATCGCTTAAGGCTTGCAGCTGGTACCCTTGTTTGTTATAAGCCGCGGGTTTGTGTTTCAGCGTGAAAGCAGCCAGATCCTTATTAAACTGACTCACATTCATATTATCTGGTAAGACCATGAAAACATAATGTGAGCCAAAAGTGCTTACCCAATCTTTTATGTTCCCGTAAAAATCGCTTGTTTTTTGCTGTGTGGTAGCGTACGAAATCACAATTTTTAGCGGAAAATCAGAATTAGCAGGAACATCTTCCAGAATGCCGGTTACCTTCAGGTCGGTTTTGTTTTCGTACCGGACAACCTTCCCTATTGCATCATGCCAGTTGCCGAAGAATTTGTTGGCTTCGGAACGGGTCAGTACAGCGGTATTTGGTTCAGACAGGGCTGTTTTTTTATCGCCGGCAAGCCAGGCGAAATCAAAAATGTTAAAAAACTGCGGCTCGGTGTAATAGGCGTCATCTTCTTTAAATTTTTTAACCGCCTGCCCGTTACTGTTATTGCCCACAGTATAATGACCGCCATAGCGGAATATGGCAGCAATATCTTTTATCTGGAAATCAGTTCGCAGACCATTGGCAGTTGGAAGCGGTACGCCACTGCCTAAAGAAAAGCCAGCCGGCGTTTTTGATGCCGAAACCACCCTGTAGATCCTGTCTTTTTTTGAATGGAAGTTATCAAAACTGGTTTCAAAATGGATCATCAAAAAAATGAGCAGACAAGCTGCAATACCTATTGCCAGGCCAATAATGTTTATAGCTGTATAGCTTTTGTTCCGGAGCAAACTGCGCCAGGCAGTTTTAATGTAGTTTTTTATCATTTTATTTAGTCATTAGTCATTGTGTCATTCGCTGCGCTGTCATTGGTCATTCGCTGCGCTGTCATTAGTCATTCGCTGTGCTGTCATTGGTCATTTAGTCAAATCATCCGCCTTAACAATGAACTAATGACCAATGACTAATTTACTCCGAACGCAAACTTTTTACTGGATTAGCAACAGCTGCCTTCAAGGCTTGCGAGCCTATGGTAAGGATGCCTATTATTATTGAGATGATGGTTGTGTATGCAAAAATTGTCCAGTCTATTGATTTTCGATAGGCAAAGCTCTGCAGCCATTTGTTCATGGCCCACCAGGCAATTGGCGAAGCAATGATTATTGATACGATGATCAGCTTCAAAAAATCAACGGAGAGCAGTGAAACTATGGTGCTTACGCTTGCTCCTAAAACTTTACGCACTCCAATTTCTTTAGTGCGCTGCTCAGCGCTGAATGCAGCAAGCCCAAATAAGCCCAGGCATGATATCAGGATAGCTATTACTGTGAAATAACCAACAATGGCGGCAAGCCTGTTATCAGCCTCGTAATTCTTTTGAAATTGCTCATCCAAAAAATTGTATTCAAACGGATCGTTCTTATCGTATTTATGCCACACATTTTCAATCATCTTCAGCACCGGCGCCATGTTACCGGCTTTAGCATGAACAATAAGGTAATTGTATTGGGTCTTATCATTCACCAACTGAAATGCATACGGCGTAACCGGCGAATGCAGGTCTTCATAATGAAAATCTTTCACAACGCCTACTACCTGGAAGCTATATTGTGTACCGCGCAAATCAAAATGAATGTTTTGACCTATTGCTTTTTGTGGGGTTAAAAAACCAAGCTCTTTTATTGCCGTTTCATTGACAATAATGCGGTTACCCGTGTCTGACTTAAATTGAGCGGAAAACAACCTGCCGGATACCGCTTTAATATCCAGCGTGCGTAAAAAGTCTTCGTCTATATAATTTAAACGGGTATGTTTGGCGTCGTTCATTGATTGGCC
>JAQBOS010000489.1 GCA_028287925.1 Mucilaginibacter sp.
CAATAGTTTGCATGCGGGCTCCTGCCAGCTTTGGCGGTCAGGACACGTTTAGTATCTGGACCTATAAAAAGATAGTACTGCATGAAACAATAGAATTTGTTATGAACCTGGCAGACAAGGATGGCAACAAAGCCAACCCAACCGACCTTGGCATGCCGCCTGATTTCCCGGTGGATATCCGTACGGTAGTTTCTTTTAACGATCTGGGCAACAACAAAACCGAAATGACGGTTACTGAATATGCAGATTTTGGCCAAATGTCTCACTTTGCGAAACTTGGTCTTGAGCAGAGTTTGGATAAGATGGTGGCTATATTTTAATGAGATACCGTTTTGGAATTAACAAAAGCCATTAATATTTGCTTAATGGCTTTTGTTTTAAAACTAAACCAAAAACTCAAACAAAGTTTGATCCTTGTTAAGTCCAGCCACTTTTCATAGTGGCCTTTTCAACGCGTTTAAGTAACACTACAGAATGATTGTTATTTAGACGAATTTTTGTAACTTAGAGTTGTGGGATCACGAAAACAAATACCACTTGATTTAGAAGTTGATTTCATCGGCGGGCAAGGGCCGCTAACAAAGATGAGGAATTAGCTATAAGTGAATTTATTAAGTTACGGAAGCATAAAACAAAAGAATTAGAAAAGATCGATTCATTAGTAATGCATCTTAATAAAGATTAGCCCTCATCCGCACATCTGCACATCCAAAATCCGCACATCCATTCTTACACCAAAAACTCGAACAAAGTCTGATCCTTGTTAAGCTCAACCACCTCAAAGCGGTTTTCTTCCATGCGTTTCAGCAGCGCCGGATAATCCCCGGCTGATTTTAACTCGATGCCAACCAGGGCAGGACCGCTTTCTTTTGATGTTTTTTTGATGAACTCAAAGCGGGTAATATCGTCACCGGGCCCAAGCACATTGTTTACAAACAGCTTTAAAGCACCCGGTCGTTGGGGGAATTTTATAATAAAGTAATGTTTAAGCCCCTCATACAGCAGTGATTTTTCTTTGATCTCCTGCATGCGCTCAATATCATTATTGCCGCCGCTAACTACGCAAACTACCTTTTTACCTTTAATCTTATCCTTACAGGCTTCAAGCACCGCTACAGATAATGCACCTGCCGGTTCAACCACAATGGCATCTTCGTTATACAGCTTTAAAATGGTGGTGCATACCTTGCCCTCTGCCACGGTAAGCATCTCATCCAAAACCTGGCGACAAAGCTTATAGGTTAGCTTGCCTACGGTTTTTACCGCAGCGCCATCAACAAAGCGGTTAATATCCGGCAGATTAACAGGCCCGCCATGTTCAAAAGCTTTCAACATGCTTGGCGCACCTTCCGGTTCAACGCCTATCAGTAAAATATCGGGGTTCTGTTGTTTCAGGTAGCTTCCGGATCCGGCTGCCAATCCGCCGCCACCAATGGGCATTATCACTACTTCGGTATCGGGAAGGTCCTCCATAATCTCAACGGCTACGGTGCCTTGTCCTTCAATAACACGGTAGTTATCAAACGGGGGGATAAACGTCATCTGGTGTGCCTGGGTATAGGCCAATGCTTCCAGCAGGCAATCGTCAAAAGTATCGCCCACCAAAACTATTTCCACATGGCCATTGCCAAACATTTCTGTTTGTGTGATCTTTTGTTTCGGGGTTATCTCCGGCATAAACATCACGCCCTTAATGCCCATTTTGTTGCAGGAGAAAGCAACACCCTGCGCATGATTACCTGCGCTTGCGCATACAACACCACGGCTTAACTCGTCTGCCGTTAGCTGACTGATCATGTTATAAGCGCCGCGTAACTTGTAGGAGCGTACAATTTGCAGATCTTCGCGTTTTAAATATAGTTCGCAATGGTAAACTTTTGATAACCCGGCATGGTATTCAAGTGGCGTGTGTTTTACAACACCATTTAGCCGCTGCGAAGCGGATTTGAAATCTAATTTAACATCAGACATGGGGTGGAGTATTTAATTTTATCCTTATGGGATAAAAAAGATAACCTTGTCATTGAGCGGGGAACGAGCGCGGCAACCGCATCCTTTGCAGAGCGGATCTGCACAGTTCGCGGTTGCTTCGTTCCTCGCAATGACAAGGTTTATATTTAATTATTTATAAAACGATTATACGTTCTTAGCCAGCCAGTCGCCTACCTCGCTTGTTTTGTAGGCTTTGTTTTTTCCTGCAAGATCTTCTGTAACAATTCCTTCGGCTAATGATTTGTTTACAACAGTCCTGATCGCTTCGGCTTCTTCTTTCAATTTAAAAGCATCTTCAAACATCATTGCAGCCGATAATACTGTCGCCAGCGGATTAGCAATATCCTTACCTGCAGCCTGCGGATACGAGCCATGAATAGGCTCAAATAATGAGGTATGGATGCCGATAGAAGCAGATGGCATTAAACCCATTGATCCTGAAATTACGGAGGCCTCATCGGTTAAAATATCGCCAAAAAGGTTTTCGGTGATCATCACATCGTAGGTGTTTGGCCACTGAACCAAACGCATTGCAACTGCATCAACAAACTCGTAGCTTACTTTAACTTCAGGATAATCTTTTTCCATATCCTGTACGGTTTCACGCCATAAACGCGAAGTTTCAAGCACGTTGGCTTTATCAACACAGCAAAGTCTTTTACTGCGGGTCATTGCCATTTCAAAACCTAATTTCGCCAGTCGCTGAATTTCTGCCCTTGTATAGGTACAGGTATCAAAAGCGGTGTTTCCATCATCCAGTCTTCCTCTTTCGCCAAAATAGATGCCGCCGGTAAGCTCACGCAAAATGATCATATCTGTACCTTCAATGCGCTCCCTTTTTAAAGGCGAATTATCGATTAACGACGGGAAAGTAAACGTTGGGCGAACATTAGCAAACAAGCCAAGCTTTTTACGCATTTTTAACAGCCCCTGCTCCGGGCGAACGGTTGCTTTCGGATCGTTATCATAACGCGGATGGCCAATGGCGCCAAACAAAACGGCATCAGCTGCCATACAAACTTCGTGGGTTGAATCCGGGTAAGGTTCACCTACGGCGTCAATTGCTGCCGCGCCGGTTAAAGCCGGCGTCCATGCAATTTCATGACCAAATTTTTTTGCTATTGCGTCAGATACTTTAACTGCCTGGTCAATAACCTCAGGCCCGATTCCGTCTCCTGCTAAAAGTGCGATGTTTAGTTTCATTTATTTTGCTTGTGTTTAGTAAACTTTTTTCTCTTGTTATTCTTCGCTCGTGCTACCCATGACACGTTATATTGAACATACAATGGGCTTGTCACCCTGAGTAATCTATTTTTGCGAGCAAACAATCACATTGAAAATGACATTTATAAATAGTTATATATCAATCAATTAGTATACTTGTCATTGGCAGCCTGTCGAAGGGCGACGTGCGCAGAGGCCTGTCCGCGTGCTAAGCATGGTGCTGAGCCCTTTGCCCGCGTCGTGGTTCGACAAGTTCACCTTGACAGCTCCACCCTTGTCATTTCTCCTTCAAAACCCAATGGATTTTATATCTCCGAATGACAAAGTTGTTGTTTTTTAGTTGTATGGCAATTTTAATTCATACATCAGTCTTAACTAATCTCTAATCGCTGACCTCTAATCTCTATATTATATTCAACATTTTCTGTGTCGCCTTAATTGCGCAAACGGTTTGATCAGAATCCAATCCCCTGGTTATAAATTTTTTGGTATCTGTCTTCCAGGTAATAATGGTTTCGCAAAGCGCATCCGAGCTGCTGCCGGGGGCTATTCTCACTGCATAGTCTATCAGCTTTGGTAGGCGTCTTTCCTTTTTATCATAAACCTTTGTCAGCGCTTTCATAAAAGCATCAAACTGGCCATCGCCCTGTGCATTTTCTTCAAACTTCTCCCCATCAATCTTTACCGAAATAGTGGCAGATGGACGCAAACCCATCGCATTTGTTAATACGTATGATTCTACAACTACCTTCTCCTCGTACAGGCTGCTATCCAAAACATCCGAAATAATGTAGGGCAGATCTTCTTTAGTTACGGTTTCCTTTTTATCACCCAGTTCAATAACCCGCTGGGTAACTTTTTTAAGGTCGGCGTCATTTAATTTTAAGCCCAGTTCCTGCAGGTTTTTTTCAATGTTGGCTTTGCCGGATGTTTTGCCTAGGGCATATTCCCGCTTTCTGCCGAAACGCTCTGGCAGCAGATCGTTAAAGTATAAATTATTTTTATTGTCGCCATCAGCGTGGATGCCGGCTGTTTGGGTAAATACGTTATCGCCAACAATGGGTTTGTTTGAGGGGATCCTAACGCCCGAAAATGTTTCAACCAGCTTGCTTACCGTATAAATAGACGATTCTTTAACACCTATTTCAACCTCGGGTGCAAAATCATTTATAACAGCAACGGCGCTGGCCATGGCGGCATTTCCTGCACGCTCGCCCATCCCGTTTACGGTTAGGTGCAAGCCGCTTACCCCGGCCTTAACGGCTTCAAGTACATTGGCGGTGCCTAAATCGTAATCGTTATGTGCATGAAAATCAAAATGAACGCCTGGGTATTTAGCTATCAGATCAGACAAAAACTTTGCGGTTTCTGCAGGGGTTAATACCCCAAGCGTATCTGGCAGCAAGATCCTTTTTACAGGCTGTTGGGTAATAAAATCCAAATACTGGTAAACGTACTCAGGTGAGTTGCGCATGCCATTGCTCCAATCCTCCAAATAAACATTGGTTACTATGCCTTTGCTTTGTGCAAGCTCTATAATATTTTTTATTTCGGCAAAATGCTGTTCAGGTGTTTTTTTAAGCTGATGGGTTAAATGATTTAACGAGCCCTTTGTTAACAGGTTCTGAACTTTAACCCCTGAATTTACCATCCAGTCGATTGAAACACCATTGTCTACAAACGACAGCACTTCAATCCGGTCGGCATAGCCGTTTTCTTCAGCCCAAACTAAAATGCTTTTAACGGCATTAAATTCGCCGTCGGATACGCGGGCAGAAGCAATCTCAACCCGGTCTACATTAAGTTCTTCCAGCAATAACTGGGTTATGGTTAACTTTTCTGAAATGGAAAAAGACACGCCCGATGTTTGTTCGCCATCGCGAAGCGTAGTGTCCATTATTTCTAATTTCCTTCTTTCCATTTTCTGGATTGGATTGTTGGTTTTCTATTATGGTTTACCATGCAAATTTGCAGGAGGCTCCTATGGAGCCCGGCAAACTTTTATTTTTAGCTATAAACAGGGTGCTCCTATGGAGCCAATTAATTTCACTTATCCTGATTTAACTCCGTAGGAGTATCCTGTTTATAGAAATCGAAACATTCCTGGTTGGGCTCCATCGGAGCCTCCTTTAATGCATTTGCCCTATTTGACAGGTGATAAGAACCGTTATTTATAATTTAAAGTGGCAAGTTCTCCGCAAACTCTTCAATTTCTCCTTTTATGCTTTGCAGGTAATCTATATCGTCAAAGCCATTGATCATGTTATCCTTTTTGTACGGACTAATTACAAATGTTTCTTTTTCTCCGGTTGATAAAAGCGTAATAGTTTGATCCGGTAAGTTTATTTCCAGTTCTGTTTTTGGATCAGCAATAATTGCAGTAAAGATCTTCTCAGCAAACTCCGGGCTAACCTGTACCGGTAATACGCCAATATTTAAGCAGTTGTTTTTAAAGATATCAGCAAAAAAGCTGGATACCACACAACGGAAGCCATAGTCATACACAGCCCATGCAGCGTGCTCTCTTGATGAGCCGGAACCAAAGTTTTTACCGCCAACCAATATCTTACCGCTGTAAATGGGGTTGTTCAATACAAAATCATTTTTGGGGGTATTGTCAGCATTGTATCTCCAATCGCGGAAAAGGTTATCCCCAAATCCAACGCGTTCCGTAGCTTTTAAAAAGCGCGCAGGGATTATCTGGTCAGTATCCACATTCTCTATCGGAAGCGGTACAGCAGTGCTTGTTAGTATATTAAATTTATCGTAAGCCATTCTATTGTTTTTTTGATTTCACCGATTTGAAAATGATTTCACCGATGATCTATTTTTTACTAATCTCTGATCTCTAATCTCTAACTTAAACAAGTTCTTCAATTAACGTTCTTGGATCTGTAACTACGCCGGTTATGGCGGCAGCAGCAGCAACCAGCGGACTGGCCAGCATAGTTCTTGAACCAGGGCCTTGTCTTCCTTCAAAGTTTCTGTTTGAGGTGCTTACCGCGTATTTTCCGGCAGGAACCTTATCGTCATTCATTGCCAAACAAGCTGAACAGCCCGGCTGACGTAATGCGAAACCTGCTTCGGTTAATATATCCAGCAAACCTTCTTCCTTTATCTGCGCCTCAACAATGTGCGAGCCGGGTACCAGCCAGGCGGTAACGTTTTCGGCTTTGTGTTTGCCTTTTACAAGCGAAGTAAATGCGCGAAAATCTTCAATGCGGCCATTGGTACAGCTGCCCACAAACACAAAATCAACCGGCTTGCCTAACATCGAATCGCCTTCGTGAAAGCCCATGTAGTTTAATGATTTTTCGTAGGTAGCAGCACCGCCTTCAACGTGAGCAGCATCAGGGATCTCGTGCGAAATACCCATGCCCATTCCGGGGTTGGTGCCGTAAGTTATCATCGGCTCAATTGATGAACCATCAAAAGTTAATTCTTTATCAAAAACAGCATCAGCATCAGTCTTCAGTGTTTTGTAATAAGCTAATGCCCTGTCCCAGGCTTCGCCTTTAGGGCTAAACTCGCGTCCTTTTACATAGTTAATGGTAGTTTCATCCGGGGCAATCATTCCGCCACGGGCACCCATCTCAATACTTAAATTACAAACTGTCATGCGGCCTTCCATGCTCATGTTCTCAAACACATCACCGGCATATTCAACAAAATAACCTGTAGCGCCTGAAGTTGTAAGTTTTGAAATGATGAACAAGGCAACATCTTTCGGTGTAACGCCAATGCCCAATTTGCCATTAACGTTAATGCGCATTTTTTTAGGTTTTGGCTGCATAATACACTGCGTAGCCAGTACCATCTCCACTTCCGATGTGCCGATCCCAAAAGCAATAGCGCCGAAAGCGCCGTGCGTTGAGGTATGCGAATCGCCGCAAACAATGGTTGCACCAGGCTGGGTAATCCCGTATTCAGGCCCAACAACGTGAACGATACCATTTTTTTGATGGCCCAGGCCCCAGTAGCTAATCCCATATTCTTTTGAATTTGACTCCAGTGCATCCAGCTGGTTTGCAGAAAGCGGATCGGCAACCGGTAAATGCTGGTTGATGGTTGGCGTGTTATGATCCGCAGTAGCAAATGTACGGTCGGGATATAAAACGCTTATTCCCCTGCTCTTTAAGCCTAAAAAGGCTACCGGGCTGGTAACTTCATGGATCAAATGACGGTCGATGAATAGCACGTCTGGTCCACCTTCAATTTTGCGCACCACATGCGTGTCCCAAACCTTGTCAAATAATGTCTTGCTCATTTTTATAGTTTCTTATGTATTACTCAATTTGTAAAACGTTCATTTACGCGTTAATACTGTTATTAGCCAGTATTAACAAATCTTCATCGGTTATATTTAGTTTGCTATCAGCCAGGGTTAAGAAGTTTTTATAAGCTTCATTTAGCTCGTTCTTATCCAACTGCTGGCCCAAACGCTCTAAATGGAACTTTAAGGCATGCCTTCCGCTGCGGGCAGTAAGCACAATAGTTGCGCTTGGGAAGCCTACATCTTCCGGTTTAATGATCTCGTAGTTTTCGCGGTTCTTTAAAAAGCCATCCTGATGTATACCGCTGCTGTGCGCAAAGGCGTTGCTGCCAACAATAGCTTTATTAGCCTGTACCGGCATGCGCATTTGTGTGCGTACCAGTTGACTGATCTCGTAAAAATTGCGGGCGTTGATGTTGGTATGCAAACCAAGCTGGTGTGTTTTCAGGATCATGACGACTTCCTCGATAGACGTATTGCCTGCACGTTCGCCAATGCCATTAATAGTTCCTTCAATTTGCCTTGCCCCGTTTTGCAAACCTGCAATTGAGTTAGCAGTAGCTAAACCCAAATCGTTATGGCAATGCACGGAGATGATGGCTTTATCAATATTCTTAACGTTCTCTTTCAGGAAACGGATCTTATCACCATACTGGTTTGGCAGGCAATAGCCGTTTGTATCCGGAATATTTACAACCGTAGCACCGGCTGCAATAACCGCTTCAATCATTTGTGCCAGGTAGTGAATATCTGCTCTGCCTGCATCTTCGGCATAAAACTCAATATCCTCAACCGATTTTTTGGCATATTTTACCGCTTCAACAGCACGCACTAAGATTTCCTCGCGGGTGCTGTTAAACTTAGTTTTGATGTGCATGTCAGACGATCCTATCCCTGTATGGATCCTCGGCCTCTTAGCATATTGAAGCGATTCAACAGCCACATCAATATCGCCTTTGTTTGCACGGGTTAAGGCACAAACTATCGGCTGCGAAACCGATTTGGAGATCTCCACAACACTCTGGAAATCGCCCGGACTTGAAATTGGAAAACCTGCTTCAATAATATCCACGCCCAATGCCTCCAGTTCTCTGGCGATCTCAATTTTTTCAGGGGTGGTTAACTGGCAGCCCGGTACCTGCTCGCCATCGCGAAGCGTGGTATCAAAAACATAAACGCGGTTTGGATCGTGTAACATATTCTTTAGATTTGAGATGTGAGACATGAGATGTGAGACTTTGCAAAGTCCTTTACCTCTATCTAACATCGGTTAATGCTTATATTTTATTTATCTATTTAAAATGATAATAAGATTTGAAATATGAACAATCTCATGTCTCAAATCTTACGTCTCATATCTCTTTCACAGCTATAAATCTTAATCTCTTATAATCAGCATACCAGTTGCCGTCTTTTTGGTAGTTTGGTTCAAGCAAGGCAGTTATTTCTGATAATATTTCTTGTCTTTCAGTTTCGGGGATGCCTTCAAAAAAGGTATCGCCAAACATGCTCAGCCATTTTGATACGCCCTGTTTGCCATCGTGTAATAAAGTTGGCCTGTCAAAATGAATAGCAAATGTTATCCTGAAACCACGGGCCTCCAGCTTGCCGGCATATTCGCCTAACGACGGGAAATACCAGGGCCTGCGTTCACCCAGTTTTTTGTAACCATGTTTTTCAAGCACCTGCTGCGTTGCCGCAATCATGTGCTCCATATTTCCTTTACCACCCATTTCGGCAACAAAACGGCCGCCGGGTTTAAGGTTTTCATAAACGCATTTAATAACATCATCAGCCTTATGGATCCAATGCAGGGCAGCGTTTGAAAATACCGCATCAAAGGCTTTGTTGAAATGAAAATTTGCCCCGTCAGCAACCTTAAAATCAACATCGGGGAATTCCTTTTCAGCCTTTTCAATCATTTCGGCAGAGGCATCAATACCGGTAACCTCAGCACCATGATCTTTAATTTGTTTTGTCAGATGTCCTGTACCACAACCCAGGTCGAGAATTTGCTCGCCCGGTTTTATATCCAATAATTCAAGCACACTTTCCCCGTATTGAAATACGAAGGAGTGCTTATCGTCATATAATTCTGCGTTCCATTTCATTTTGTTAGTCATTAGTCATTTCGCTGCGCTGTCATTAGTCATTGGTATATGCTACCTGTTCATAATGCTCAACTGTTGGAAATGGGTTATAAAAATGATGCAACAATTTTTTCCATTCCTGGTATTCTTTTGATCCTCTGAAGCCTTCTGTGTGGTCAGTGAGTTTTTCCCATTCAACCAATAAAATAAAGCGGCTTGTACCCTCTATGCATCTTTTCAGCTGATGAGAGATATAGCCTGCCATTTTTGATATGATCCCCTGTGCTATAGAAAATGCCTTTAAAAAAGCATCCTCCAGGCCGGGGATTATATTTAATATGGCTACTTCGAGTATCATCTTTTTTTAGATTTTAGATGTGAGATATGAGTATTGAGATAAAAATCTCACGTCTCATATCTCACGTCTAATATCTTTCCTCTACGCTTATACCACCTGGTTTTCAGGCCTTAAGCTGCGTACAGTTTTGCCTGTCTGCCACATCTCGCTTTCACGCAGTTCTTTTAATTCAGCATCCAGTTTTTCGCGGTAATCAGGTTTGCTGTTTGAATCAATTGATTTTTGCGATTCAACACCTGTTGCTACGCTATTGTATAATTCTTCAAATACCGGTTTGGTAGCATCACGGAAACGTTTCCACCAATCCAATGCACCGCGTTGCGCTGTGGTTGAGCAATTGGCATACATCCAGTCCATACCATTTTCTGCAACCAAAGGCATTAATGATTGAGTTAGCTCTTCAACAGTTTCGTTAAATGATTCTGACGGAGAGTGACCATTTTTGCGCAATACTTCGTACTGTGCTGCAAAGATGCCCTGGATACAACCCATCAGCGTACCACGCTCGCCGGTTAAATCGCTGTATACTTCTTTCTTAAAGTTGGTTTCGAACAAGTAACCGCTGCCCACCGCGATCCCTAATGCAATAACACGGTTAAATGCGTTACCTGTAGCATCCTGGAAAATGGCGTAGCTTGAGTTTAAGCCGCGGCCCTGTAAAAACATGCGGCGCAGTGATGTGCCTGATCCTTTTGGAGCAACCAAAAATACGTCAACATCAGCAGGAGGGATGATGCCTGTCTGCTCGTTAAACGTGATCCCGAAACCGTGTGAAAAGTAAAGCGCTTTACCCGGGGTCAAGTGCTTTTTAACGGTTGGCCATAATGCAATCTGGGCGGCATCGCTAAGCAGGTAGCAAATAACCGTTCCTTTTTCAAGGGCTTCTTCAATTTCAAAAAGTGTTTCTCCCGGTACAAAGCCGTCACTTACAGCTTTATCCCATGTTTTTGTGCCTTTACGCTGCCCAACAATTACGTTAATGCCATTATCTTTTTGATTAAGCGCCTGACCAGGACCCTGAACGCCATAGCCAATTACCGCTACAACTTCATTTTTTAATACTTCCTGAGCCTTTGCTAAAGGGAACTCCTCGCGGGTTACTACATTTTCTTCAGTGCCGCCGAAATTTAATTTTGCCATCGTTATTTTTGTTTTGATTTCACCGATTTTGTTTTGATTTCACCGATGATTGGTTTTACTTATTATAGTTTATAATTTACTTTTTTGTAGCGGTCAGACTAACGAAGTTTACTTGCCAATTTGCCAAAAAACTTCGTAAGTCCTTCTCCGGTATTTTTTTCGCCTTTCGCTTTTTACCTTTCAGCTTTCGCCTACTTTTTTGTTATGATCACTATTCCCGTTGCCCAGCCCATTTTTGTTAAAATAAGATCTTCGCGGCTATCCAAATAGCTAATCAGATCGGTTGCCTTTTCAGCATGTCCAGTTGGCCAGTTAGCCTGTGGCAGCATATCGTCAATAATATACAAACCGCCTTTTTCAACCATGTTCAGCACTTCATCCAGCAGCAAATATTTACCGGGCCATGCATCAGCAAAAATAAAGCTGAACTTTTGCCCGGCATTTTGCTTTATCCAGTCTACGCCATCAGCACAGATCAGCTTTAAACGTTTATCTACACCCAGGTTCTCTTTAGCTATGCTTAGCACCGTTTCATCATTATCAATGGAGATCATTGACGCCGAATCATCCATACCATCCAGGATCCATGTTGTAGACAGGCCCGTGCCCGTACCCAGCTCCAAAAACTTACCACCCGGTTTTGATGCTGCCAGCGTTTTAAGTAATGAGCAGGTCAACACTTCCGACGGCATGGTAAAACCACTCGCTTCCGTAGCAACTTTTATAGCATTGTAAGCTGATGGATATTTTTGTCTTATTTCTTCCATTTTAAGGTGAAAGCTGAAAGCACAAAGCTTAAAGCTATTTTAGTTTGTTTCTTTTTTGCTTTCAGCTTTTAGCCTTCGGCTTTAAGCTTTACATCGTGAATACTTTATCCCCTTTATTCAAATATTCGTTTTCTATCACTTCTTCACCCGGTTCAAGCCTTTCAAATTCTCTTATTTTCGAGTTAAAGCCTTCGCTATCCTTAATGATCGCTACACGCGCACTGCGTACAAACTCAATCAGTCCGTAAGGTTGTAAAATGCTGATCAGGTTATCTGTTTCTTCGCGGTGGCCTGTTGTTTCAAACACAGTGTAGTCCTTTCTAAGGGTTACCACACGGGCGCCATTCTCGCGCAGCAAACGCTCAACGCTTACCTTTTCTGCAATAACATCGGTTGATACCTTGTACAATGCCAGTTCCTGCCAGATCACATCCTCGTTGGTATGATAGTACACTTTCAATACCTCTACCTGTTTTTCAATCTGGCGGCAAAGCTTGCGCACCACATCTTCCGATTCGGTTATCACAATATTAAAACGGTGAATGCTCTCAATTTCTGATGGAGAGGTATTCAAACTATCAATATTGATCTTCCGGCGGGTAAATATTATAGCTATCCGGTTTAGCAAACCAATCTGGTTTTCTGTATAAACCGTTATGTTAAATTCCTGTTTGTCTGTTTGGGTTTCCATTTTAATTTTTTTTAAGTTCCCCCTTTAGGGGGTTAGGGGGCCTACTTCAACCTGATCTCGGCAACACTGCATCCCTGCGGCACCATCGGGAACACGTTGTTCTCTTTGGTTACCATTACTTCTAAAAGGAACGAGCCTTTGTTTTCCATCATTTGTTTTAGTGCCGATGGAAGGTCCTTTCGGTCGTCAATCACTCTGCCGGCAATGCCATAAGCAGCTGCAACAGCCACAAAATCCGGGCTCTGGATATCTACGAAAGAATACCTGCGTTCGTTAAACAGCTCCTGCCACTGGCGAACCATCCCCAGGAATTTATTATTAAGGATGATGATCTTTACATTAATACCGGTTTGCATAATGGTGCCCAGTTCCTGCAAGGTCATCTGGAAACCGCCATCACCAATAATGGCGATCACATCACGCTCCTGCGCTCCAAACTTGGCTCCTATTGCAGCAGGTAAGGCAAAACCCATGGTACCTAAACCACCGCTGGTAATATTGCTGCGGGTTTTGTTAAGCGTAGCGTATCGACAGGCCACCATTTGGTGCTGGCCAACATCGGTAACTATAACTGCATTGCCTTTGGTTAACTCGTTAAGCTGTTTTATTACTTCACCCATCGTCATTTCCGGCGATGTTGGGTTGAGTTCAGCATGAATTACCGCATCGTATTCCTTTTGGGTATACTCGTTAAATAACTTCACCCATTCGGTATGGTCTTTTCCCTCAACCAATGCAGTAAGCAGAGGCAGGGTTTCTTTACAATCGCCCCAAACCGGTACGGTTGATTTTACGTTTTTATCTATCTCGGCAGGGTCAATATCCAAATGGACCACCTTTGCCTGTTTTGCATATTTATCAAGACGGCCGGTTACACGGTCGTCAAAGCGCATGCCTATGGCAATCAATACATCGCACTCGTTGGTCAGCACATTCGGGCCGTAGTTGCCATGCATCCCCAGCATCCCAACGTTAAGCGGGTGATCTGTAGGGATAGCGCCTGCACCAAGAATTGTCCATGCAGATGGGATGCCGCTCTTTTCAACAAAAGCTTTAAACTCCTGTTCGGCGCTGCCCAATATTACACCCTGTCCCCAAATGATGAACGGCTTTTTAGCTGAGTTTATCAGTTCAGCAGCCTCTTTAATATACTGCGGCCTAACAATTGGCTTTGGCCTGTAGCTGCGGATATGATCGCATTTGGTATAACCTTTATAGTCAAACTTCTGGATCTGTGCGTTTTTTGTGATATCGATCAAAACCGGGCCCGGTCTGCCGCTTTTGGCTATGTAGAAAGCCTTGGCAATAACTTCGGGGATCTCTGTAGCATCAGTTACCTGGTAGTTCCATTTGGTAACAGGGGTGGTAATGTTGATCACGTCTGTTTCCTGGAAAGCATCGGTACCTAAAAGGTGAGCAAACACCTGGCCTGTGATACAAACCAA
>JAQBOS010000509.1 GCA_028287925.1 Mucilaginibacter sp.
TTGGTTTCGCTGTAAGGTCCCTCATGCCGGGGTTTCCAATATTGAGATTTTTTTGAAACATTAATTCACAACACGTATATTTGAATTAAAAATAACACGTGCAATGACAACGAAGCTTACATTGACAATGGAAGACAGGGTAATTGATTCTGCTAAAAAATATGCCCGCCAAAAAGGGAAGAGTTTATCAGACATAGTGGAGAACTATTTAAAATCAATAACCATCCATGAAGAAAAAACAGAAGCAGTAGCACTATCTCCTAAAGTAGCCAGAATGTTAGGGGTAATCAAATTACCGGAGGATTTTGATTATAAAAAAGAACTTGGTAACGCTTTAGTAAAAAAATACAAGTAATACTGATGAAACATATTTTCATGGATACCAATGTTGTTATTGATTTTTTAGCGAATAGGCAACCTTTTTCACTGGATGCGGCCAGACTTTTTAATATTGCTGTTGACGGGAAAGCCCGGATTTACATTTCAGCCGTTTCTTATAATAACATTTATTACATTCTCCGGCAATCTTTAACTTATAATGCTACTATAAAGTTATTAGATGAATTAGCAGAAATAACCGAAATAGCGGATGTAACCAATGCTATCATTCGGCAATCTTTAAAAACGGACTTTAAGGATTATGAAGATGCCATTCAATATTATTGTGCGCTTAGCATACCCGTAATTGACTTCATTGTCACGCGCAATACCAAAGATCTTAAGAAAAGCACTTTACCTGTGTTGACCCCAGCAGAGGCGATTAGTTCACTGGACAGTATTTTATAAGATACATTCAAGTTAAAGGTATGGTTTGAGTGTTTTACCTGTTACTGAAACATTAGTTCAATGGGGATTAAATCACAGGCAAAAGATCAAGGCCTGATCTTAAAAACAACAGTAAAAGGCCTTTACTTTTTATTTAAATGATTTTGAGGAGAGCAGCGGTTTATTAGCGGTTGCCCCCCAATCATCAATACTTAAAATTATTCAGATGGCGGACAAATCTGCATAAACGTTACCACACTGCTTGCCTCGTATGATTGTATGATCCCTGTCGGGCATGCTACTGCATAGTTGCGGTAGGTTAAATTGCGGGCCTTGTCGCGGTTTGTCCATCCTGTTTTGACATTTTTCTGGATCCAGGTTAAATATTGCTTTTGGCCGCCGTCGTTTATCAGCATCATTATGTATTGAGCGAATATGGCTTTCAGAACGCCCTGTTCGTTAAAATCACCTTCGGCAGGTAATATGCCATCAACGCACATGCCGTTTTGGGTATAATCGGCAGCCAGTTTGGCATCGGCCAGGTAAGCGGCATCGTTTGTTACTTTATAAAGCATAACCGCGGCTCCAATGGCAGTGCCCTGGTTATAAGTATAATCCTGGTAGCCGGGCGGGTTATTGCCTATTTTATGGTCGGCTACTTCGCCATTGGTTGTATTGAATAAATTTGCTTTCGACCAGGCATAAATTGATTTTGCTTTTGCAAGATAGCTGGTATCCTTTGTGATCTGGTACAAGCGAACGGCTGCAATAACAGTAGGATAATTGATGCATGCATTTTTACCGCTGTGCTGAAAATCCCAAAACATACCGCCATCAACCGGATCATAAGAACCAGCCCATACATGGTTAAAGCCTGCAATTGAATTTTGCAGGTAGGCTGCATTGCCTGTGAGCTGGTTGGCCCTTGCCAATGCAGTTACCCACCACATCATATCGTCGTAAATAAACCAGGTAGTTTGATTGTTCCAGTTGTAGTTATCGTATTGGTTAGCCCCGCCTGTGTAAATGTCATTTACCATTGTTAATTGCGCCGGGCTTTTGGTACGCTCATAAACATCCATGGCTAAATCCCAGTAAATGGCCTGAGTCCATATTGCGCCCGTTCCGCTTTTGTCAGTAGCGTTGTAATATAGTTTGGCTGTTGGGTTATAAAAATAAGTGTTGAAGGCCGTGTAAGCTGTATCCGCATCTTTCAACGTAAAATTTGTAATAACCGTAGCTGGTGCAGGTTTTACTGATTGCGGCGCCGGTAAGTGATAGGCTTTAGTACAGCCCAGGCAGGCAAAACCTAAAGCAATAAATAAAGTGTAAAAAAGATTTCTCATAGTAAGGTCTGTGTTAAAATTGGGGTTAGTGTGTAATTGGTATCGCAATGATAGATTTGGGATATTAAAAACACGGTTAAAAAATCGATTAACACCCAATTAAATTCATTAACCTTTAATAATTAAACAACATCTCATGGGAAATTCTCGAACTATATTATTTCAACAACCTTCTGATAGATACTAAATGTGCAAACAACACTGCAGGCACAATAAAACAAGGCAGCCAGATAAACGGAAAATAAAAAAGCGCAATGTTAGGCTGATCGAACCCGAATTTTTGAAAAGGAAATGGAGCAGATAAAACCGCTGTAATAACAACATTTGTAAGGAGCAATAAACAGGCGATATTCCAGGCTATTATCAGCTTTTTGCTTAGCGCATTTTTAATGTATCCATAATAGTAAACAATAGGCGCGGTTAGTCCGCAAAGGATATCAAAGTTCCGGCCTTCGAAAGTAATTATTCCGGGCACCAGCTTGTGCAGGAATAACAGGTATAGGGTAAGCTCAACGGGAATCCTTACGATATGGAGCAAGGTTAGTGTTTTTACATCAAAGCCATCAATAAGCAATCTTCCTTTTTTTATAATAAATAGGGTTATAATGAATATTATCGGGGGCATCAGCAATAATGCCAATCTTGGCGGGAATACATTCGTAACCGTATAAAATCCGGACAGGCTAATTACTGCCTGGAGCGCCAACCATATTATTGTAATTATTATCACAGGTTTTGAATAATTAGTTGCCTTGTACAATAATCCTATAGTAAGGATTGTGGTGAGTACAAATACGATGCTGATATAAATTGGTAAGTGTTCCATTTCTTTGTTTTTTATAAAACAAAGAAACAGCAATAAGCACAACGGCTTCTTGCCAATTGACAAGAAATGAGCGCTGTGATAATCGTTTTCTATACCACGGTGCCAAAAGGCCTGAAAGGTCATAATACACCGGCGCAGGTCGAAGGTCTGCGGAATTAAACGAATGCCCGGATTTGCTATTTCTTTACCAGGTCTTTCCTGATCCTGCTTAAAGAGGTATCCGTAATGCCAAGATATGAGGCGATGGTTTTTAGCGGAGCATGCTGAAAAATTTCGGGACTGGTTTTTAACAGATGTTGGTAGCGCTCTTCTGCAGTTTCAGTGATCATGCTCAGCATCCGGGCCTTGAGTTCTGTAAAGCCATTAACCAGCATCGCCCTGCCAAACTCACGGAATTCGGGCAGCGTGTGGAAGAGGCTGTTTAGCTGTTCATAAGTAATATACCAACCTTCGCAATCAGTAAGCGCCTGGATATTTTCTTTTGAGCGGGTGCGATTGAAAAAGGAAGACACTTCAAATATAACCCGGCCAGGACAGTAAAAATTTGTGGTCACCTCGTTGCCCCCGGTATCATGCGCAAATGCACGCAGGTACCCCTTTTCCATGAACAGGTACTCATTGCAGATCTTACCTTCTGTAAGCAGGAACTGGTTTTTTGAAATGGTAATGCTGTTAAAATTATCAGCAATCGCTGTTCTTACCACAGGTGAGATCTGTTTTTCGTTCCGCAAATATTCAATAAGTTTTTCTTTACTCATAAGGCAGCCTCAACAAGTACGAATATAAGTATAAACACTAATTATCATCCAAACCCGCTATGCTATCCAAATCAATTATAATTATATTCCTATCTTGAAGCCTAAAATACTTAACCATGCTTATCATATCGCACAGGCTCACCTTAACCTTCATTTTAGTAAGTTTTACCTGTTTTTGTTCAGCCCAATCTGTTATTATACAAAGTGGCATCCTCTTGCCAAAGGATACCACTATCAACAACCAGGTAATAACCTCGCTGAATGGATTTCTTAAACAAAAGGAAAAGCCAAACAACGCCAACAACTTTGTTTTGAAGGAACGGCTATTGGAAACAGAGATCCTGTTAGACGCAATGAAAGGATCAGCGCTGAACAGTAAATTAAAGGATAGCAATTATTATAAATGCTATTTGACAAACCTAACCCGGCTGGATAACGATAATTTTATTGTGCAGATCTCTTATATGGGCATTGATGAACACACCCCTGTTTTACACGCAAGCTACAGGTTACTGGCAAAAAGAGTAGGCACACAGTTTTGTTTTTATTCGCCCTTAAAGCAAAATACCATTGGCTGGAAAACCAGGAAGTTTAATAATATCACGTACCATTTTCGCGATACCATAAATATAGTAAACGCAAAAGCATACCAAAAAAAAATAAGTTTTTATGATGATAAGTTAAAAGCGCCACAACAATTTGTTGAGGTTTACTTATGTGACAATTTTTTGGAAGTGCAGCAACTAACGGGGATTGAATACATGCAGGATTATGCAGGCTATAAGACGATTAACCTTGACACCCGTGAAAATAATATAACCTTAGTTGTAAATGGATGGAACTCAGAAACGCGCCGGTTTGATCCGCATGATCTGTGGCATGCAAGGCTGCGGATTGTATTATCGCCAGGCGTAATTAACAGGCCGGTTGATGAAGCGTGCGCTTATTTATATGGCGGAAGCTGGGGGTTTGCCTGGAACGAAATAGTGGCTCAGTTTAAAAAATATGTGGCAGATAACCCGAATGCAGATTGGTTAAAACTATACATAGAGGGAAATAACTTTGCCGGAACAGAGAAAATATTAAAAATATCATACATGCTGAACGCCTTAATTGTGCAAAAAATGGAAAAAGAAAAGGGCTTCCCGGCTGTTATGGAGCTATTGGGATGCGGTAAGAAAGAAACCGGTGATGAAAATTATTTTAAGGCGCTTGATAAGCTTACCGGGATAAACAAAACAAATTTTAATTTAAAGATGCAGGAGTTGATCAAGGGATCATAGTGTTCCTGGACTAGTTTTTATCATTCCTTGTAAAATTATTCATCGCTAT
The DNA here is from genome assembly GCA_028287925.1 of Mucilaginibacter sp. Taxonomy (GTDB): domain Bacteria; phylum Bacteroidota; class Bacteroidia; order Sphingobacteriales; family Sphingobacteriaceae; genus Mucilaginibacter. Next base: position 5,028 of record JAQBOS010000509.1, read on the forward strand.
GCGCCAGTTAAAATATTGGTTCCCATCTTTTGAAGCTTTGAAAATTACATCCAGGTAGCCAGGATCAAAAAATTCGGCTAATGAAAATACCTGTAACCCGTTTTGAGGGTTAAACAGTGTGCCGGCGGCATAGCCCTTCTCATTATTTTTAGCGCGTTTCTGGTCAAATGGAACCGTGCTGTTTACAAACTCCGGGTGTGTTTTTTCACCGGTCATAAAAGGGATCATGTAATCCACTGATTTTTTGATAGAAGCGCCATTGGCAGTTTGAAAAGTAAAATAGTTTTTACCGGTAGCCCTGTAAATGGCAATGCAGGCAGTTAGTAATGGCTCAAGATCATACGTGTGATAATGAAAGGCATCCCTCTCCACAAGGTCATGAGTGGTTCCGTCAGGGTTTAAATTAACAGCAAGTTGTTTTTCCAGCTCACTGATTATGAGGTTATCATATTTATGATCATGCAGTGTGTAGTTGATCAGTGCGATCATTTTTATGCGGTGCGAATTCCAGTTATTGATTGCCGTGCCTCTACCCGGCTTTGCCGATTCGCTGTTTACTTCGGCATCAGCAATACTGCTCAGCCAATGGTCAATAACAACCTGGCTATCTTTCTGTATGTCATTCCTGATAAGGTCATAGGCTGTAACCATATCTTCCAGTTTAGTTTCATTTATCGGGTCGCCTGTAGCATTATTGACTTTTGCCCAGGCCAGCAAATATTCAGTTGCTTTGTCTAAAAACTTCTTTTCCTTGTTATACTTGTAGGCTAATGCCAAAGCATACGTTTTATAAGCATCTTCAACAGCCTTTAAGCTGGCGGTTTTTTTAGGATTACCTTCTAACAGCCCCTGCGATAATATTTCTGCTATAGGGTTGGGTGTTTCTGTTAATGCTTCATCCGCAGCTTTCAAATAAGGATTAAAAGCCTTTTTGTAAGTTAGTGGCTGCCCTTTGTCATGATCTATGGTTTGTCGCATTACGCGCGCTTCTTTATCATTAAGGCTTATCAGTTGTGCCCTGGCGGGTAAGATCATGGCCACTAACCCGAAAATATATAAGATTTTTTTCATCAACTTTAATAATTAAAAGCCCTTTTAATTCCTAATTCCAATCCCCGCAACTCTGCCAGCCCCCTTAAACGGCCAATTGCTGAATATCCCGGATTGGTGCTTTTATGCAGATCATCCAGCATTTTATGCCCGTGATCAGGTCGGAAAGGCATGCTGACGTCTTTACGGCCATTAGTTATCCGCTTTTGCTGTTCTTCAAGCAACGCTTTCATTACGGCATACATATCCACATCCCCTGTTAAATGGTCGGCTTCGTGGAAATTTCCTGTTTCGTCTCTTTTGGTGCTTCTTAAATGAATAAAATGGATCCGGTCGCCTAAACGTTCAACCATCTCCGGCAAGTTGTTCTGCTCAAGCACTCCAAATGATCCTGTGCAAAATGTAAACCCGTTATTAGGGCTGTTTACGGCGTTATAAATATCGTGGAGATCCTGTTCATTGCTTACTATCCTTGGCAGGCCCAATATAGGATATGGAGGATCATCCGGGTGGATGCCCATCAATACGCCCGCCTCTTCCGCTACAGGGATTACCTGCTGCAGAAAATAATTCAGATTAGTTTTTAGTGTTTGCGCGTCAATATCATTATAAGAGGCAAGTACCTTTAAAAAGCTTTCAATGGTATACCCCTCCTCCGCGCCTGGCAAACCGGCAATAATATTTTTGACCAGCCGCTGCCGGCCAGCCACAGATAAAGATTCATAATACGCTTTTGCCTGTTTTTGGGTTATATCAGAATAGCTTTCGTTCGCACCCGGCCTGTTTAAAATATAAAGGTCAAAAGCGGCAAAGGCAACCTGATCAAACCGTAATGCGGTTGAGCCGTCGGGCATAAGATAATCAAGGTCGGTACGGGTCCAGTCCAGCACCGGCATAAAATTATAGCAAACTATATTGATACCGCAGCTGCCTAAATTTAAGAGGCTTTGTTTGTAATTTTCTATGTATTGCCTGTAATTTCCGCTTCGTTTTTTAATATCCTCATGTACTGGTAAACTTTCAGTTACCGACCATTTAAGCCCCGCATCTGTAATGGTTTGTTTTCTTTTATTAATTTCTTCCACTGGCCAAACTTCACCGTTGGGTATATGGTGCAGGGCCGTAACAATACCGGTTGCCCCGGCCTGTTTGGCATCCTCTAATGTTACTGGGTCTTCAGGCCCGTACCAGCGCCATGTTTGTTCCATGCTCATTTTGAAAAGCTTTCTTTATTTTTAAGATAGATCATAAAGCGTACTTTTTACCGTCGGCAATAGTGAAGTCCCATCGCGCCGGGCTAAAAGCATCAACCAGCATCCCCTCCTCCAAACAAACACAACCATGAACGGTGTATGGAGGCACGTAATAACCATCTCCTTTACTGATTATCTTTATAGTATCGCCCAGGGTCATTTCAAAAACCCCGCTTTCCACATAGCTCACCTGCGAATGTGCGTGGCTGTGCAAAGTACCGTAGCTGCCCTTTTCAAATTTTACTTTTACCAGCATCAGCTTATCATCAAACCCCAAAAGCTGGCGTTGTACACCGTCACCGACTCTCTCCCAGGCAGTATCCTGTTCGTACTGAAACAAGTTGCTTTGTATCATGTCATTAGTTTTTTAAACTACCGGCTACATTTATAACCGCTTTTTTATTAGCCAATCGCTTTTGTCGCAGCAAAGCCTCCAGGTAATAATAATCGGCATAAACTATCGGTACGTCTATTTCACTTTTAGCGGGTTTGTGCCCGGTGCTGTGCAACAGTAAAAAGCCCCTGGCGCTGTCTGGTTTTGCCTGGTATGATCTGCCAAGGCTGTTCAAGATCCTGTCAGCCATTGTTTTATACAGGTCGCCATTTTTACTGTATGCACTCAGCTCGTAAAGTGCCGATGCGGCAATTGCCGCTGCTGAAGCATCACGGGGCTGGCCCGGGAGTTTGGCGGCATCATAATCCCAGTAAGGTACCAGGTCGGCAGGCATAGCCGGGTTGCTGAAAATAAATTTAGCAATATTTTCAGCTTGTTGCAGATAGATCTTATTGCCCGTTTCCCGGTAACACATGGTATATCCATATAAGCCCCAGGCCTGTCCCCTGGCCCAGGATGAACTATCAGAAAACCCCTGGTGCGTTTGTTTATGCAGCACCCTGCCTGTTTCCGGGTCATAATCAATAACATGATAGGAGCTATAGTTATCCCTGAAATGATTTTTCATGGTGGTATTGGCGTGAGTTACAGCTATCTTATAAAAGCTGGAATCGCCGCTTAATTTGGTCGCTTCAAACAACAGTTCCAGGTTCATCATATTATCTATGATCACCGGAAACTTCCAGTCCTTACGGTTATCCCATGATTTGAGGCAACCTATAACCGGGTTAAAGCGTGTAATTAAAGTTTTTGCCGACTGTAAAATTACCGCTTTATACTGTTGGTCATGCGTAAGGCGATATGCGTTGCCAACACTGTTGTAAACTTTAAAACCCATATCATGGGTTCCGCTATCAATTTTTTCTGTTTCCATTGCAATAGTATAAGGTGTAGATTGTTCTTTCCAATATTTATCGCCGGTATATTCATATAAAAACCAAAGGTTTCCGGCAAAAAAACCGCTGCACCAATCTTTTGGGGCAACAATAATCAAATCACCATTAGGGGCTAGTGAACGGGGCGATAACAGGTTGGGCCTGGCAGCTGCCTTTTTGGCCTTATCTGTTTCATTAAGCAGTAATTTGGTTTGATGCTGTGCAAAAGCAAATGCTTTATCAGTATTGTTCTGTGCAAAAAGCCTAAGGGCTAAAGTGTTTAGCAGAGCCAGCATCAACAGGTGTTTCATTTTCATGGTATATCTTAATAAAAAACACGGCCTCAGTTTGCCACTTTAATTTTTATCACCAATTTTTTAACGGTATCATACCCGGCAACCTTAATGTTCGGGCGGTGCGCATCCTGCGGAAAAAACAAGAAAAATGTTCCGGGCTCCGCAGTATAATAGGTTCCCTCTGCGGTGTAAGCAGCTCCATCCCTGGTCTCATCATAAGGTTTGGTAACGGTGGCCGTGCTTACCGGGGCCACGCCAATTTGTTCTTTACCTTTAATAACATATTGCAGGTCGATATATTTTTTATGCGATTCCCAACCTGCCTTGTCCAGTTCTTTAGAAGGCGCTTCGGTAATACTGGCATAAGCATTCTCGCCGTCAACAGGGTATTTACCGGCGCTAAGCGTGTCAAGGTCATGCGTCTTTAAAAACAGGAACACTTTATCCCAAATAGCCTTATTAGCGTGGTATTGCTCATAAAACTCAGTCGCGTTAACAGACTCATGAACATTAAGCTTGATATGCCCGTTCCACTCCTTGCTTTTTAGCCATTTTTCGGCAACGGCAGGAGTAACTGACACATTTTTTGTTTGTTGTGCGGTAGCGTTGTTTTCCATAGTTACAAAACTAATTACAGCTAAAATCAGCTGAAATACAGGTTTAATTTTCATATTTAATAATTGGTTTATTATATAGTATTGGTATTTATTATTGGCGAAACAATACCATCACCCGTCAATATTACAATGTATTCCTGTAAATTCAATTGCCTTACAAGCAATAATTTTACGCAAACGTAATAGTTGGGCCGTATGCCGCCGATTTGGCTCATCAAAAGTTTTCGATAACGTTTGCGTAGAAATAACAGCCCATTTGTTTCAAATTCAAATGCCATAGTTGTAGACTTGCTGAACAATTATAAAAGTTTAACCCTTAAACAGCTCTGGCTTTGAAAGTATTACATAGTGTGCACCCTGATGATTTTAAATCCTATCAGACAGAAAAAATACGTGATCGTTTTTTATTAGATAACCTGGTGAATGCAAACCAGGTAAACTGTGTTTATACCCATTATGACCGCATGATAGTTGGGGTAGCGCACCCTGTTACGCAAACAGTTGAGCTGGGAAGCTATCCTAATCTTAAGGCCGAATATTTTTTGGAGCGACGGGAAATCGGGATCATTAATGTAGCCGGTGACGGCGAGATCAATGCCGACGGTACAATATACCAGTTAAAAAAACTGGATTGTCTTTATATTGGCAAGGGTACCAAACAGGTAACTTTTACTGCGAAGGATGCTGCAAATCCGCCGGTATTTTACCTGTTATCATCGCCGGCACATCAAACCTGGTCAACCAGGTTAATAACGATAGAAGAGGCTGAAAAATTTAGCGCGGGCAGTGAAGCAACAGCCAATCGCCGAACCATAAATAAATATATCCATACCGGGGGCATTCAAAGCTGCCAGCTGGTTATGGGTTTAACCATTTTGCACGAGGGAAGTGTTTGGAACACCATGCCCCCGCATGTACATGACCGCCGGATGGAGGCTTATTTTTATTTTGATATCCCCAAAGGGCAACGGGTGTTTCACTATATGGGCGAAGCAACGGAAACCAGGCATATATTGATTGATAACTATGGCGCTGTGGCATCTCCGCCATGGAGCATGCATTCGGGCTCAGGCACATCTAACTACAGCTTTATATGGGGTATGGCCGGAGAGAACCTGGATTATACCGACATGGATGCTATCAGTATTGAAGAAATAAGATAAAAACCATGGAAAATAATTATTCATTACAAGGAAAGGTTATTGTTGTTACCGGGGGCACAGGCATCCTTGGCAATTCATTTGTAAACGGAATTGTTGAGGCCGGCGGCGCTGTAGGCATATTGGGACGGAACAAAGAGATAGCTGAAGAAAGAGCTGAATTGATTAATAAAAATGGCGGACAGGCTATTGCTTTAGTGGCAGACGTACTTGATAATGATGCACTGAATGCGGCAAAAGAAACGTTGCTCAAGCGATTTGGCCGCCTTGACGGATTGGTTAACGCTGCCGGTGGCAATATGCCTGAGGGAGTTTTACAACCCGAACAGGATCTCTTCAGCATGAACCTGGAGGGGATGAAAAAAGTTCAGGAAATAAACCTTTGGGGTACTTTGCTTCCAACCCAGGTTTTTGGTGAAGCCATTGCTAAAACAGGCAAAGGCAGCATTGTAAACATCTCATCTATGAACTCAAAACGCGCTATTACAAAGGTTTTGGGTTACAACATGGGCAAAGCCGCTGTTGACTGTTACACGCAATGGTTTGCTGTTGAGCTGGCCAACCGTTATGGCGACGCTATCAGGATGAACGCGCTTGCACCGGGCTTTTTCCTTACCGAACAAAACCGCAACCTGCTTACCCTGCCTGAAGGTGGTTATACCCCAAGGGGAGAATCGGTTATTAAACAAACACCCTTTAAACGCTTCGGGAACCCGGATGAGTTAATTGGCGCATTGGTGTGGCTGTTAAGCGATGCTTCGGCATTTGTAACCGGTTCAATGATATGTGTTGACGGAGGTTTTTCTATATACGGCGGTGTATGATATAAAATGAAGGTTTCAGATCCTGGCTCCGTTTTAACTTTTGGGGAACTATTGCTCCGGATCTGTCCTGATGCTGGTGGTAGCGGGCCTTACAATTAGTACGGTCGGCAAGGTGATTAAAATAAGATAGTATGAGCGAGATAAAAAAAACAAATTACCGGTGGGTAGTAGTAATTCTCTTATTTTTTGCTACAACAATTAATTACCTCGACAGGCAGGTGATCGGCCTGTTAAAACCTACGCTTGAAAAACAGTTTGCCTGGACAGAATCTGATTACGGCGATATCGTGATGGCTTTTAGCGCCGCGTATGCCATTGGCTTATTGCTGTTTGGCAATTTTATTGATAAAATAGGCACTAAGCTGGGTTATACCCTATCATTAGTTGTATGGAGTGCTGCGGCCATGCTGCATGCCATTGTAAAAAGCACGTTTGGCTTTGGCGTTGCGCGCTCTTTATTGGGTTTGGGCGAGGCCGGCAACTTTCCGGCGGCAATTAAATCCGTTGCCGAATGGTTCCCAAAAAGAGAACGGGCATTTGCAACCGGCATATTTAATTCTGGCGCTAATATAGGTGCGGTGGTGGCCCCGGTAATGGTGCCATGGATCCTGGGGATTTATGGCTGGCAGATGGCATTTATTATAACAGGCGTCATTGGTTTTATATGGCTTATATTCTGGCGATTTTTTTACGAGATCCCGGCAAAACACAAAAAGGTAAGTCCGGAAGAAGTGGCGTATATCAACAGCGATACTGATGAGGAGATCACCAGGCCCGAAACCGGTAAAGTTAAATGGGCAAAGCTGTTCACCATTCGCCAAACCTGGACATTCATTGTTGGTAAGTTACTAAGCGACCCGATATGGTATTTCTTCCTGTTTTGGCTGCCCTCTTATTTTTCAAGCACATTTAATTTAGATCTTAAAAAACCCAGCCTGCCATTGGTTATTGTTTACACCGCAACTACCATCGGCAGCATAGGTGGCGGGTATTTGTCATCATACTTCATAAAAAGAGGATGGCCCGTTTTTAAGGCGCGCAAAACAGCTATGTTTATTTTTGCGGTTTGTGTTATTCCTATAATTGGCGCGCGTTATGCAACCAATATCTGGCAGGCAGTAGCGCTTATCAGCCTTGCCGCTGCGGCACACCAGGCCTGGAGCGCCAATATTTTTACTACCGCCTCTGATATGTTCCCCAAAAAAGCGCTAAGCTCCGTTGTCGGGATCGGTGGGATGGCAGGCTCTGTAGGAGGAACCTTGTTCCCGTTTTTTATCGGCTTTATACTGGATACTGCCAAAAAGGCCGGCAATATTACGGCCGGGTATAATATCATCTTCATTATTTGCGGTTTAGCATATATGCTTGCCTGGGTGATCATGCATTTATTAACCCCAAGGATGAAGGTTGTAAAACTTTAATATCGTGCCAGCCATGGTCTTTAGTCGAAAGTCCCAAGTCGAAAGTCCGAAGTGAAAACAGACAAAAAAACTAACTTCTGACTTCTGACTAAAGACTCGTGACTTGATGCCTGCTGTAATTAATTTCCTTATATACTTAAGTTTATTTATATTGGTGAACAGCTAAGCACAATATAGTCGCGATTGCTTTCAGCTAACCGCTATGAATTTCAACGCTATAACAATAAGGGATATCGCAAAAGAGCTCAATCTGTCAGTATCAACAGTTTCAAAAGCATTAAGAGACAGCCACGAAATTAGTGAGAATACAAAAAAAATAGTAAATGCTTATGCAGAAGAACATAACTTCAGGCCTAACCCTATCGCTCAGAGTTTAAAACAGGGCCATAGCAAATCAATAGGTATTGTTGTATCCACTATCGAAAACCAGTTTTTCTCGCAAGTGATCAATGGCATTGAATCTGTTGCGTACAGCGCCGGGTTTAACGTTATCATTACGCAAACGCATGAATCCTTTGATCTGGAGGTAAAAAACGTGGGCCACCTGATGCATCGTTCTATTGATGGGTTGCTTATATCTTTATCCACCGAGACAAAGAATATCGAGCATTTACAAAAACCACACCGCCAGGGATTGCCTATCGTTTTTTTTGATCGCGTAAGCGACGAGATAGAAACACACAAAGTAATTGCCGATAATTTTAAAGGTGGATATGACGCTACCCACCACCTGATTGAGTCTGGCTATACCCGGATAGCTCATATTACAAGTCCGCCAAATATATCAATCACCCGGGAAAGGCTTGCCGGCTATAACAAGGCGCTGGAAGAGGCCGGAATTTCTATTCCTGATTATTACATAAAACACTGCTCGCATGGCGGCAGGGACGAGAGTGAAATTGAGAGTGCTTTAAATGAGCTGCTTTCGCTTGAAGACAAACCTGAGGCCATTTTTACCACATCAGACAGGATCACCACCACAACCCTGTTCCTGCTCAATAAGATGAAAATAAAAATTCCCGAAGAGATAGCCCTGATAGGTTATACAAATACCATGCTGGCGGATGTGCTTAACCCTTCATTAAGTTCTGTTTATCAGCCGGGTTTTGAGATGGGTGTAAAAGCAACAGAAATGCTTTTAAATCTTATATTAAGCAAAAGACCGGTCACTGAATTTCAAACACTCGTATTACCCACACAACTGTTTATCCGGATGTCAACCGCCCGCAAAAATTAACCGCGGGCTTTTCAGTTACAAATGGCCTTAGTGTTCGGAAGTAAATGGTTAAC